>JAZSAO010000028.1:0-4831 GCA_045601945.1 Faecousia sp.
TCTCCCCGGAAATAACCGCCCTCTCCTCCGGACTCCTCTCCCGGCGCTACGCTCAAGTCGTTGTCTTGTTTCTTGTCGATTTTTGTGTCCCTGCGGGACGAATTGAAATGAAAATATTCGTTTATAGAGTTGTTTACCAAGTTGGTAAAGGCCCTTGCCTCTCCAATGGGAGAGGTGCCGCGACTGCGGCGGAGAGGGCAGTAGGCACCTAAAATTTGAAGAAATCTATTGTAGTAGGCACCGTTTTCTGCTCATCATCCTACGGACTCGGTTCTTTAGGGGTAATCCATACTGCCCTCTCAGTCGCCCAAGGGCGACAGCTCTCCCAGAGGGAGAGCCAAGAGACTCTGCGGACTTGAAAACAGGCCGATAAACTGTGATTTGGGTACGGTTACAGACCCTTTAAAATTGTACCCGGGGCTGTGCCGGTGGGCTTCCCTTGACAGAGGGCGATTTGTCCTGCTACGAAAACATATTCCATACCTGTGGATAGCTGTCGGGGTTCCATAAAAGTGCTATGTTCCCGCAAATCCTCCGGGCGGAATACTGCTACATCGGCATCCGTGCCCGGTTTTAGCAAGCCTTTGCCTTGGAGTCCCATGGCTTGGGCAGGGAGAGACGTGCATTTCCGAACTGCTTCTTCCAAGGTTAGTACTTTCTTTTCCAACACATACCGCTGGATCAATCGGGGGTAAGTGCCGTAGACTCTGGGGTGAGGGAGACCCTTGGCGGGATAGGTGGCATCGGAGATGACAGAACTGTAGGGATCCTGTAAGATGGTGCAAATGTCCTCTTCGCTATTGATCTTATCGATCATAGTTACGGCACAACGTTCATCGGCCAGAAGCTTACAAAGACAGGCGGTGGGATCCATGGACAGGATTTCCGAGATCTCCGTCATGGTTTTTCCGATGATTCCCTGATATTCTGCCGAGGGGAGGGAACTGACGATAATATTCTCCCACCCGATCATCTGGGCAATATTGTCAAAATCTCGTCCCGTTGCAATGCGATGGCGAAGCTCTTCGATTTTTTCCGGCTGTCGGAGCCTTTCTACGATGGCATCTACGCCTCCGGCCAAATAGTCCGGGGGAAGCAAATGAAGAAGCTGCGTAGAGCCTGCTTCATATAAGTACACGTCGCAACTGACATCCACACCATCCTGCCGCGCTTTTTCCATAAGAGAAAGGGCGGTGGGAATTTTTTTACCCCAATTTCGCATACCCATGGCCTTTAGATGGCTGATATGGAGAGGGCAGTGGAGGGCCTTTGCCACATCTATCATTTCCTCGATGGCTTCGCAGACCATGTCGCCTTCTTCCCGCATATGGACGGCAATGGGGAATTGTGTGTGGTTCAGGGGCACCAAGGCACGGATCAGGGATTCCTTGGAATAGAAGCACTCCGGAGCATAGCCTAAGCCCAAAGAAACCCCTAAGGCTCCCTGGGAAAGGGCATTTTCGATCCGCCTGTGAATGGGGGCGTAGTCTTTGGGGTCTTCCGGAGTGTAGCCGCATACATCACTGCGAACAGTGCCACCGCCTACCATCATGCCCACATTTATGGGGAGATTTTTCAGTGCGCCCAAATAGTCTGCCATAGATTCCGTGGGGATGTTGGGATCCAATTCTCCCGTAACAGGCTGTAAATACCGCAAGAGGGCATCCCGATGTGTGTCCCCAAAAGGTGCGAGAGAAAGACCGCAGACCCCATTTACGATAGAGGTCAGTCCCTGTGCCAGTTCCAATTCCCCGAACCCGGGGCGGAACACCGCTGCATCTCCGTGACGGTGGATGTCGATAAATCCGGGGGTTACGGTGTAGCTCTCTACAGACAGTTCTTCCCGGCCGTGGAGATTCTGTCCTACGGCGGCGATTTTTCCTTTTTCGAATGCAATGTCTCCAACATACCCCGGTGCTCCGGTACCGTCAATGATGGTACCGCCTTTTAAGACTCGTTCAAACATGGAAACCTCTCCTTTCCGATCATACGAGAGTATCTTACCATCTTTTAGGGAAATTGCAAGAGGAAGAAGACGGAAAACGTGGAATTTCTACATCCTGTGACTTGATTTTTTATGCAAGCTTGGTTATAATAAAGAAAAAATACAAGGAGGTCACATCATGGCTGTTAAGATCGAAAAGAATACCATTATCGGTAACGTTCTGGATATTGCTCCTCAGACTGCTCCTCTGTTTCAGGCTATCGGCATGCACTGCTTGGGCTGCCCCTCTGCCCGTGCAGAGACCGTTGAAGAAGCTTGCATGGTTCACGGCATCGACTGCGAAGCATTCCTGAAGCAGGTCAACCGCTTTATCGAAGCTTGCGAAGCAAACGCTGATTAAGGAACTGCTTGTCGGCAACTATACAACGAATGGGCTGCCCCACTTGGTTTTTCTCAGTGCGGCAGTCCTTTTTATGGAGATAACACTATGAAGCTACCAATTTCCAAACGATTGCTTGCCTGTATTGCCCATGTGCCTACGGGAGCCCGTGTGGCAGACATCGGGGCAGATCACGGCTATTTGTCCATAGAATTATTACACAGTGGCAGGGCAACCTTCGTCCATGCCTCAGAGCTTCGGGAGCAGCCCCTAAAAAAGGCGATTGAAAATGCCCGGAAATTCGGCGTTGCAGACCGTATGCGCTTCTCCCAAGCAGACGGCTTAGCCGCCATAGACCCTGAGCAGGTGGATACCATTGTCTGCGCCGGTATGGGCGGAGATCTGATTGGACAGATTCTTGCCGCTTGTCCTTGGGTCAAGGATTCCAAATACACCCTGATCCTCCAGCCACAATCCTCCGGAAACGACCTGCGGCGGCAGTTAGGTGAACTGGGCTTCGGCATCGAAAAGGAGACTTTGGTAGAAGACGGAGGGTTTTTGTATCAGGTTTTGCGTTGCCGTTTTGGCGATCCTATGGAGTTGACTCCGGGACAGCAGTATGTTTCCCCTGCACTCCTTGCAAGCGGAGATCCCTTGCTTCCTGCCTATATGGAACGGATCGTCCAATCTCTGGCGGTGGCCGTAGAGGGAATTTCTAAAGCCGCTACACCCAGACCCCACCTTTCTTATTATCAAACTGCACTGGAACAGGTGCGAGAAATGAGGGACGACTATGATCACAGTACAAACCATTCATGATTTTATGAAAACCCTTGCCCCGGAGCATATGGCCTATGAGTGGGATCATGTGGGACTTCTCTGTGGCAGATCCGATCGTGAGGTTGAAAAGATTCTGGTTGCCTTGGATCCCTTTACCCCTGTGTGTGAGGAAGCTAAGGAACTGGGATGCCAATTGATCGTGACCCATCACCCCATTTTGTGGAAGATCGACACTGTGAACGACTCTACCATTACGGGACGAGACATGATCTATCTCATTGAAAACGGCATTTCTGCTCTGAACGCCCATACCAACTTGGATTGTGCGCCCGGAGGGGTCAATGATTGCCTTGCAAGGAAGCTGGGCTTAGAGAACATCCAAGTGATCGACCCCACAGGAACCGATGAACAGGGCAGACCCTATGGACTTCTGCGAGGGGGCGAAATTAAACCCACAGAGCCGGAAATCTTTGTTGCTCATGTTAAGACAGCCTTAGGCTGTGAAGGTGTGCGCTTTGTAGCCGGAAGCCGCCCCATTACAAGGGTAGCGGTAGGTGGTGGAAGCTGTGGTGACTCCCTCTATCGGATCCGGGAACTGGGCTATGATGCCTTAGTTACTGCCGATTGCAAGTATAATCAGTTTGCAGATGCTTGGGAATACGGCGTTACTCTCGTTGATGCAGGTCACTTCCAAACGGAAAACCCCGTCTGTGCCTATGTGGCGGAAAAACTGAGAGAGGCTTTTCCGGAGGTTGAGATTATAGAATCTAAGGTTCATAAGGATCATATTCGATTTGTATAAAGGGAAAATTATCCGAGATCCATGAGAAAAATAGGATAAAACAGTTGTTTTTCTCATTTCTCTATGATATAATACTCTAAGAAATTTATCCACGAAGGGAAGTAATACTATGTCAGGACATTCCAAATGGCATAACATTCAGAAAACTAAGGGCGCACAGGATGCCAAGCGCGCCGCCGCGTTCACTAAGATCGCTAAGGAAATGTACGTAGCCGTAAAGGAGGGCGGCGGTTCCACCGACCCCAACTACAACTCCCGTCTGGCTACTGTCATCACTAAGGCAAAGGCCGCTAACATGCCCAACGACAACATTAAGCGTGTCTTGGATAAGGCCGGCAATGCAGGCTCCGGTGATTCCTACGAATCCATCGTATACGAAGGCTACGGCCCCAACGGCATTGCTGTGATCGTTGAGACCATGACCGACAGCCGCAACCGTACCGCAGGTAACGTCCGCCACCATTTTGATAAGTACGGCGGAAAGCTGGGTGCTTCCGGCTGCGTTTCTTGGAACTTCACCAAGAAGGGCGTTCTGGTTATCGACAACGAGGACGAGGACTACGAAGAAGACACCGTTATGATGGATGCCATGGATTGCGCCGCAGACGACTTCGAAGCCGAAGGCGAATGCTTCACCATCTACACCGAGCCCGATGATTTTCACGCCGTTGCCAAGGCCCTGGGTGACAAGGGTTACACCTTTGTTTCCGCTCAGATCGAGCAGGTTCCCGGGGAGTACAAGACCCTGGCCAACGAAGACGACACCAAGATGATGGAAAAGATGATCGACGCCTTCGAAGACGACGACGATGTCCAGAACGTCTGGCACAACTGGGAGAGAGACTAATTCAAATTATCCATAGAATTCAAATGCACAGAAATGCAAGCTCGCGTTTCTGTGCATTGTTTATGGAATGGGGATAAT
>JAZSAO010000029.1:0-3923 GCA_045601945.1 Faecousia sp.
GTTTGCCGTCCGTGGCAAAAACGATAACAGTACCGTCTGCCTTTAGTCCAATGGCTGTACGAGGTGCCAGTTCTACATCATTGTTGGTCACCACCGCGCCGTCCCGAACCAACCAATGGTAGCCGGCAACTGCTTCTTCAACATCTCCCATAGGGGTTCCAAAAGCACGGATGGCGAAAGTCCCATCCTTCAGTACCGCAAAGTAAGGGGTCGCTCTGGTTCCGTAGGTCTGGATGGTGTTTCCCTCCAGAACAAGTTGTCCTCTGGGTTGGAAGGTTTCCATATTGAAAAAGTCTGCATTGATCGCAAGGTAAACCGTCTCTCCCGTAGTAGTTTCATAGGAGGCTGCTTGGGCTGTGGTGGTTGCACCCTTAAAAGGCAACTTGGGTGCAGCAGTTTTTCTGCTGGCCACTGTACTGCCCTTTGCATAATAGCCGGGATAGGAAGCCTTAAAGGTGACCTTGGCAGAGGGAGCAATGGTTGCAATATAGCCTGCAATAGGGTTTCCATCGGTCTTATTTTTCAGATAAACCTGTGCTTCATTCACCCCGGACAAGATGGGGTTAACAGACTGGGAATGGAAGACCTTATCACTGTGATTGGACAGAACAAAATCGGCACTTGCACCGATATAGATATGGTCAATATAAATGGTGCCGCTTGTTGCCTTTACATTGCGGAAACGGAAGCCGAATCCCTTGAGCACATCTGCACTTGTCAGCTTAGAACTAACAGGAATGGTCACCGTCTGATAATAGCCGTTGTCCAGCGTAAAGGATGCCCACATGTCATTTCCGTAGCTGTAAGTTCCGTTTTTGGTATAATAATATTCAAATACGATTTTAGGAATTTGACCTTCAGGGGCAGAACAACCGGACAGTTTGAAACGAATGGTAACGGCCTTTACGTTGGTTGGTTTGAAGTTCAGGGGATAATAAGAGCGGCTGGCTTCGCTATAGGAAGGCAGGGTGCCGTATTTATTCGTGACCTTGATCCATGGGCCGGGAACGCCGCTTGCATCGGTACCGCCCGTAACGTTTACCCGGAGAGTGCCGTTTGTGTTAGAGATAGAATAATCGGACTTAGAGTTATTGTATCCCGTTGCCCAATAGCCATTGGTCTCTTGGTCAAAGTTGTAGCCACCGTAGGCACTTGCCTTATAGCGGGTCTGATCTGCGGCCTTGTTTCCAAAGTCGAACAGCAGATCCGTTGTAGTATTTAAAGTACCACCAAAGGCAGATGGAGTTTCCTCGGTATTCACGATGCTTTTCGCCCCGACAACAGGGAGCAAAGAAAGAATCATGATAAAAGCCAAAATCAGTGCAAGCAGCCGTTTTTTCATGTTTTTTGCCCTTTCTGAAATATTTTTATGGAATAATTTTACCATACATCGGAAGAAAATGCAAGATTCAAAAAGCAATTATCAGTTTCCGAACAATTTGCACTGTCATATTAATCTCAGTTCACCGTATCACACCATAGGTCAGTACGATAGACTGTTTGACAAACAAGAATCTATGGCTTTGCAAAATATGGGAATGAATGGAACGGGTGATCGCTATACTGTAAGAAGGGAGGCGAGGCAGTTGGGGAAAAAGACCGGTATCTTAGGCGGGGCATTATTGCTAACCGTAACGAATCTGTTCCTACGGTTAGTGTCCATCCTGTTTAATGTTTTTCTGACAGATCGGATCGGAGCGGCAGGATTAGGGTTGTTACAGCTAATCTCCACAGTGAGTATTTTTGCATTGCTTGTAGGCTCTTCCGGAGTTCGAGTCGCAGCGATGTTCCTCAGTGCAGAGGAATTCGGACACCGCCGTTTAGGTGGTGTCCGTACGGCTATGTCCGCCTGTCTCACTTATGGGGCAATAGTTAGCACAGTAGTAGGTACGATCACCTACTTTCTCGCAGAGTTCATTGCCGTATCTTGGTTAGGAGATGCGCGTGCTACCCTATCCATTCAGGCAATGGCAGTATTTCTGCCCTTTACTTGTCTATGTGGGATCATGACAGGGTACTTTACTGCCTGTTCTCGAATCCGTCAACTTGTAGTCATCGAAATTGGAGAACGTCTCCTTTCTCTTGCTCTCACTATGGGGCTGTTGCTCACATGGGCAAAGGGAGATTTAGAACGATCCTGCTGTGCTATTTTGCTGGGCAGTTCCTTAGGATGTGTTGCGGATTTCATCTTGCTTTACGCCATGTACCATAAAGACACGAAAAACATCAAGCCGGACAGAAGTCTTTCCATGGGCTCTCGGCTGTTCCGTCTCTGCGTTCCCCTCGCCCTCAATGACTATCTTCGTTCCGGGCTGAATACCGCAGAGCAACTATTGATCCCCTACGGTTTGGCTCGATACGGAGGGTCTACAGAAGGGGCTATGGAGGCTTATGGCACCATTCACGCCATGGTATTCCCTATTCTGATGTTCCCGGCGGCAGTGCTCTATGCTCTATCGGATCTGTTGGTACCGGAACTGTCTCGAGCACGGGCTATGGGACGTCGTCTCAGGATCGCAGACCTCACTGGCAAGTGTCTGCGGCTATGTATTCTTTTTTCCTCCGCCGTAGCAGGGTTTCTTTTTGTCAGCGCAGAACCTATGGGGCTATGGCTTTATGACAGTCCCGATGCCGGGTACTATCTACGGATCTTTGCTCCCATGGTGCTGATGCTGTACTTAGATGCCATTACAGATGGTATGCTAAAGGGGCTAGCAGAACAAGTGCGCTGTGTGCGGTATAATACCATTACCTCTGCAATGGATGTAGCCCTACTGTTCCTCCTACTGCCCCGTTTTGGTATAGGAGCCTATGTATTCAGCTTTTTTATCACTCACGTCATTAATTTATGGCTCAGTCTCAGACGGTTATTGGTGGTGTCCCGACATCGCTTCCGCCCTGTGGAATTATTCCGTCCCCTGCTGAGTTTGGTAGTCTCTACACTTCTTTCCTTGTTTCTGCCATATAAAGCCTTTCGGGGGTTCTATTTTCTCCTGTTGTTAGGTGCTTCCTATATCCTGTGGGAAGCAACGCTCCCGAAGGACCGCTGTTGGTTAAAAAGAGTCCTTCGGGAGAGTTTAAGACAGAGAGATTAAATTTATTTGAAAACAAGTAGCTGGGTGTGGAAATATCCTACACCCAGCCGAATTATTACCGATTATACAAAGCCTTCTACGGACAAGTAACGGCTACCGCTATCCGGAAGGATAGTCACAATGGTTTTTCCCGCATTTTCCGGACGGTTTGCAAGACGGAGAGCGCCACAGAGTGCCGCGCCGGAGGAAATACCTACAAACAACCCTTCCCTTTGTGCAAGCAGTTTGGCCGTAGCAAAAGCCTCCTCATCCGTAACCATAAGGACTTCATCCAGAATATCAACTTCCAGAACCGCCGGTATAAACCCTGCGCCGATTCCTTGAATCCCATGCGTTCCGGGAGTCTGCTTCGATAGAACAGCAGCTGTAGCAGGCTCTATACCCACAACAGAAATGTTTTTCTTTTCCTTCAGAAATTTTCCCGTTCCCGTAATGGTACCACCGGTTCCCACGCCGCAAACGAAGATATCCAATTCTTCTCCTACAGCCGCCCAAATCTCGGGGCCTGTTGTATCATAGTGGGCTTTGGGATTCGCGGGATTTTGGAACTGTCCGGCTAATACTGCACCGGGAATTTCTTCAATGAGTCGTTCCGCTTCTTGAATGGCACCGGTCATTCCACCGGGCACAAGGACGACCTCGGCACCGTAGGCTTCCATAAGTTTGACCCGTTCCCGGCTCATGGTGTCAGGCATAATAATCATAGTTCGGTAGCCGCGAACAGCGCCTAAAAGAGCCAAACCGATACCGGTATTACCGGATGTAGGCTCGATGATCACAGATCCTTTTTGGATCCTGCCTTCTTTTTCCGCTTCATCCAGCATAGAA
>JAZSAO010000030.1:0-3619 GCA_045601945.1 Faecousia sp.
GAAGTCATTATGGCGGCAGGTGCTTTGGTACAGGGCTCTTCCATCGTACTGTCTGCTGACGGTCCCATTCGTCCCCCTTATGCGGTGTATTTCCAAGGTGGACTGACGTGGTATCATGCTAAATTAGGCATTCTTCTGTCCTTCCAAAAACTGATCGATGCAGGTTTGGTAGATGAAAAAAATATTCCCGTAACGGATTGACTTATAAGTTTTGCCGTGTTATAATAACGAAGAATCTAAACACTTGGAGGATAAAATCATGACCATTAAGACTCTGGAAACCAAGAACCTCTGCGAGAGCGCAAAGAATGGCGGCTGTGGCGAATGCCAGACCTCTTGCCAGTCCGCTTGCAAGACCAGCTGCGGCATTGCGAATCAGCAGTGCGAGAACAAGCAGGAAAAGTAATTCTTACATCCTATGAAATGCCGCCTTCTGGCGGCATTTTTCATGAGTACCCCAAAGAGAAATTGGAAAGGAATGAAATGAAATGGTTCATTGTTATAAGCTTGGCGGTTTAAATATTGTTCTGGATATTTGCTCCGGATCTGTCCATGTAGTGGACGAGGCCGCCTATGATATGATCGAAATGTACGAAACCGCAGATAAAGAGCAGATTACTGCCCATATTCTGGAAAAATATAAGGATGTCACCCCTGCGGAGGTTGCGGAATGCTTTACCCAAATCGAGGCGCTGAAGGAAGCAGGAAAGCTCTTTACCCCCGACACCTTTGCGCCCATCGCCGATACCCTGAAACGGAAAACCACCGGCGTTGTGAAGGCACTGTGTCTCCACGTTGCCCACACCTGCAACCTAAACTGTGCATACTGCTTTGCGGGACAGGGAGAGTATCAGGGTGAGAGAGGCCTTATGAGTTTCGAAGTCGGCAAGCAGGCACTGGATTTCCTCATTGAGAACTCCAAGGGCCGCAGAAACTTAGAAGTAGACTTCTTCGGCGGCGAGCCCCTAATGAACTTCCAAGTGGTAAAGGATCTGGTTGCCTATGCTCGTGAGAGAGAAAAGGAATGCGGAAAAAATTTCCGCTTTACCCTGACTACCAACGGTGTTCTCATTGACGATGATGTAATTGATTTCTCCAATCGGGAAATGAGCAACGTAGTTCTCAGCTTAGACGGACGGAAGGAGATCCACGATCGCTACCGTGTAGACTATGCCGGCAAGGGAAGCTGGGATCGGATCGTTCCCAAGTTCCAAAAACTGGTAGAGGCAAGAGGGAACAAGAATTACTATATGCGTGGCACCTTCACCCATGCCAACCCTGATTTTCTGAAGGACATTCAGGTTATGCTGGATCTGGGCTTTACAGAACTGAGCATGGAGCCTGTAGTATGTGAGCCTGATGCACCCTCTGCACTGACTGCAGAGGATCTGCCCATTGTTCTGGAGCAGTACGAACTCTTGGCACAGAAAATGCTGGAGGCACACCGCAACGGAAAGCCCTTTACCTTCTATCACTACATGATCGATCTGAAGGGTGGTCCCTGTATTTACAAACGAGTTTCCGGCTGTGGCTCCGGTACGGAGTATATGGCTGTGACCCCCAACGGTGATCTGTATCCCTGCCATCAGTTTGTCGGTGAGGAACGGTTCAAGCTGGGAGATGTGTGGCAGGGTGTCACCAATAAGGAAATTCGGGAAGAATTTGCTGCCTGCAATGTCTATTCCCGTCCGGAATGTAAGGATTGCTGGGCAAAACTCTATTGTGCCGGTGGTTGCGCTGCCAATGCCTATCATGCAACCGGATCTGTCACCGGTGTTTATAAGTACGGCTGTGACCTCTTCCGCAAGAGAATGGAATGCGTCATTATGCTGGAAGCGGCAAAAATGCTGGAAGATTGATGATGAACACACCGATCTGCGATTTTGTCAGAGAATATACAGAACGCAATACGCTACGGCTTCATATGCCGGGGCATAAAGGCATGGGGCCTCTGGGGGTCGAGGATCTGGATATTACAGAGATCGAGGGTGCAGATGTTCTGTACCATCCCCAAGGAATCATTCGCGAGAGCGAGGACAATGCCACGGCACTCTTCGCAACAGGGAGGACAGTCTATTCTACAGAAGGTTCTTCTTTAGGGATCCGTGCCATGCTGTATTTGGCAATGCTGTACGGAAAGGAGCAGGGAAGAAGGCTTCAAATTTTAGCCGGCCGAAATGCCCATAAAACCTTTATGACAGGCGCCGCGTTGCTGGATTTGGAGGTTCTCTGGTTGCATCCGGAATCCGGGGATAACATTCTTTCCTGCCTTATTTCCAAGGAACGGTTGGAGGCTACTCTGGCTTCTATGGATGAAACACCCATAGCGGTCTATTTGACCAATCCGGATTATTTGGGAAATCTGGTAGATCTGCGACCTTTGGCTGAGGTCTGTCATAAATATGGCGTTCTGCTCCTTGTGGATAATGCCCATGGTGCCTATCTCCATTTTCTGTCGGAGCCATGCCATCCTATGGATCTGGGGGCAGATCTGTGTTGCGATTCCGCCCATAAGACCCTTCCGGTGCTGACAGGAGGCGCGTATTTACATATTTCACGGAATGCACCGGTGTTGCTCCGACAGCAGGCAGATCGGGCCATGGCGATGTTTGCATCCACCAGCCCGTCATATTTGATCCTACAATCTTTGGATGGGGCAAATGCCTACCTTTCCCGAAAGTACAAAGAAAAGCTGTGTGCATTTACCACCCGGGTCTGCGGACTAAAGGAGCGATTACGAGATAATGGTTTCAGACTTGTAGGGGATGAGCCCCTGAAGCTTACCATTGCTCCCAAGTCCCACGGATACACTGGGCAGGAGATAGCACAGCGATTGGAAAAAGCGTCTGTTACTTGCGAGTTTTCTGATCCGGACTATGTGGTGATGATGTTGACTCCGGAGATCGGTACGCAGTCGCTGAAACATTTGGAAATGCTGCTTCTTTCCATAGAAAAGAGGGCGCCTCTTTTGGAAGAACCGCCCAAAGCGCCACAGGCTGTAAAAAGAATGCCTTTACGGGAAGCACTGTTTTCCCCTTCGGAAGAGCGGCTTACCGCCCTGTGCAAAGGGGAAATTCTTGCAGATGCTACCATTACCTGCCCCCCTGCGGTTCCCATTGTGGTCTGCGGAGAAGAAATTACAGAAGAGGCAATTGCTGCTTTGGAGTATTACGGCATCTCTACCTGCCGCGTTGTGAAAAGGTAGCTATAAGAGTCTTCCGCAGAGGGAAGCTACTATAAATCCAGTGAGATCCGCTATGAGTGCCGCCGGTACTGCATAGCGGGTTTCTTTTATGCCTACGGCTCCAAAGTAGACGGAGATCGTGTAGAACGTGGTTTCCGTACTTCCCAGCATAATGGCGGCAGTTTTTCCGATGAGAGAATCGGGACCATAAGTATGGATAAGATCCGCACCGATGGCTAAGGCTCCACTACCGCTAAAGGGGCGAATCAGTACCAATGGCAGAGTCTCAACGGGAATGCCCAGAAAATTCGTTACGGGGGACAGAAATCTGCTGAGTAATTCTATGGCGCCGGATGCGCGGAGCATATGCACTGCGGTCAATAGAACAACCAGCGCAGGTGCGATGGAATAGAGAAGCTTTAAACCGTTTTTGCC
>JAZSAO010000031.1:0-1521 GCA_045601945.1 Faecousia sp.
GTAACAACCATCGGCGGTTATGCGTTCTCCGGTTGCACCGGCCTGACGAGTGTAACCATCGGGGACAGCGTAACAACCATCGGCGGTTATGCGTTCTCTTACTGCTACGGCCTGACGAGTGTAACCATCGGGGACAGCGGAACAACCATCGGCGTCTATGCGTTCAATGGTTGCACCGGTCTGACAAGTGTCACCATTCCGGGCAGCGTAACAACCATCGGCAAATGGGCGTTTTATGGTTGCACCGGTCTAACGAGTGTCACCATTCCCGACAGCGTAACAACCATCGGCAATTGGGCGTTCCGTTATTGCGACCGGCTGACAGATGTCTATTATTGCGGTTCCGAAGAGCAGTGGAACAAGATTGAAATTGGGGAAAACGGCAATGAGCCTCTGCTGGCTGCAACCATGCATTACAACTGCGGTCAAGCAGAAGGCGAGGAGCCTGTTTTGGAAAGCACATGGAAGTTAGGACACAGCCTGAACTTAGCAAGTGATATTTCCATCAACTACGCCATCGGAAAGACCACTCTGGCAGGCTACGACATGGATACGATCTATATTTTGGCAGAGATCGACACCTACAAGGATAGCGAAAAGACCGGCACCAAGGAAGTGAAGCTGCTTCCTGTGGTTCAGGGCAATTATTACTACTTCGTCTTAGAGGGCATGACCGCCGTCAATATGAATGACGAGATCCGTGCTGTCCTCTACGCCACCAAGGACGGAGAGGTACACTGCTCTCCCGTAGACACCTACAGCGTTGCAAGCTATGCCTACGGACAGCTCGGTAAGGCTACCACCGCCCAAAAGCTAAAGGCTCTCTGTGCGGAGCTACTCCGCTACGGTGCCAAGGCTCAGATCTATAAGGGCTACCGTACAGATGCCCTTGTAGATGCCGCTATGACAGATGCTCACAAGGCATATCTCAGCGACATGGAGGCGGTTGCCTTTAATGGTCACAATGTTACTCTAAAGGATCCGGAAAACCCCCCTATCATTTGGAAGGGAAAAACATTGGATCTTGCTTCCAAGGTTACTGTTAAGCTGATTTTTGACCCTGCAAATTATGAGGGGAATATAGAAGACCTGACCCTCCGTGTATCCTACGAGGATGTAGACGGAAACACAAAGACCGTTAACATTCGGAATGCAGAGCTGTACAGTGCAAGCTACGGCTTCTATGCATTCTCAGTGGATACGCTCCTTGCCGCAGAGCTCCGCACCGTGCTCTCCGCACAGATCTATGCGGGAGAGACGCCTGTTTCTGCAACCACGGAGTATAGTGCCGAAACCTACGGAAAAGGCTTAACCGGAAATCTGGGCGAACTTTGTAAGGCTCTCTTTGCCTATGTAGACAGAGCCTGCGCCTATTTTGCAGGATAATACGCAAATCCAATGGGAGCACCATGCTCCCACCCGTCCCTCGGACGGAATCAAACAAACCCCTACAGAGGGAACAAGCATACCCCCAAAGGGAGCCCGATCATGATCGGGCTCCCTTTTTCTGCCCCTCCACGG
>JAZSAO010000032.1:0-5381 GCA_045601945.1 Faecousia sp.
CAAAAAAGTGCAACAACTTTTCTCCAAATTTACCATTTTCTCTGAAACACAGTCGAAATGTATAAACCCGTAATAGAAATAGACAAATCCACAAAAGGACATATCCATTTACTTACACGACATACCCACAGATTTTATGCAGTATTGTAACCATTGTTTCCATGCTGTAACTCATAACATAGATCGAAGCTTTTCCAATCCCTCTTTCAAGCTGATTTGTCGTTCCCGATCGGATAGATCCGGTAGCTTTCCAATGGGCTCGATATTCATAACGCCACGGAATCGAATTTCCCTAAGTGCCTGTAAAACATCCTTCCACGGGATATTCCCCTCACCGGGGTAGAGATGTAAATCGGAAAAAATATCCTTTTGATATCCGAAATTATCATTTAAGTGTACCGTTGCCAAATCGGAACGGAACATACGGATCATGGCAGCAATATCTTGTCCTGCATTATTGGCATGGCCCGTGTCTAAGCAAAGTCGAATGCGGTCACTGGACAGATCTCGCAAAAGCGCCACCATATCCTCTCCTACCGTATAGGGATGTGGAGGATCACCGGGCTTTTGTAAGTGATGGGAATCAAAGGTATTTTCCAAATTAATATATACATCGAACTTTTCCGCAGTGGGAATCAGTTCATGGAACCAACGAACGTTCCAATCATGGATCCGCTGACGAACAGTCATGCTATCCACTCTTTCTCTCAACCGTACAGGGTGGAATATCACATGCTTACACCCCAGAATGCTTGCAGCCTCCAAGGTGCGGAAATATAGTTCTTCCGGTGGAACATAACTGAAATCCGACGGAATATCCTGTAGCCATGCTGCATGGCACTGCGTAATGCAGAGATCCAGTTGCGTAGCGTAATCACGTACCGATCTCACCCAAGATTTCCAATTCTCTTGTAAAAGAGGAGGATTGAACCCCACGCTATATACACTAAAAGGAAAGTCCAGATTGTCATATCCTGCTTCCTTAACAATAGCCATTGCAGTAAGCAGATCTGTTTTTCCGCAGAAACTGGCAATGGCGCTGCCAAACCGATAATCCATTGTATGATCCTCGTCATTCTCATAAGTAAATAATTTATTTTAGTATTATAGCACTTTCGACTCATATTGTCAAATTTAATCGGTAAAATAGTTGATGGAAAATAATACTTCTTCTCTCAACCGGAGGTTTCAAACACATGAAATATTACCGTCTTATCCGAAAATGGGCCCACGAACTTTCCCAATATCGAATCTCTCTTTTTGCCGCCAATGCATCATTTTATATTATTTTGTCGGTATTTCCCACCATCATGCTCCTTGTAAGTCTATTGCCGAGTTTTGGCATTACAACAAAAGATCTTTGGGACGCCATGGAAGGTTTGATTCCAACAGTCATATATCCCCTAATTGAACAAATATTTCGAGATTTGGAGGAAGCCTCTGCCGGTATGCTATTGTCTACCACTGCTCCCATTGCAATTTGGTCAGCTTCCGGTGGCATATACTGTATTCGAAAAGGCCTGAATCATATTTACGGAATACGAGAAATAGATTCCTTTCTAAAGAATCGATTCAGTAGTATGATGTATACGATCTTGCTGATAATGGCTCTTATCCTGACCCTTATTCTTAACGGTTTCGGTCGTTCTCTTATCGCATATATGGCAAAACAGCATATCCCAATTGTGAATTTTTTCAGCAAGATCCTGCGAATAAGGTCCTTGATCCTCATAGCCGTACTCACAGGTCTATTTTCAACTATGTATTGTTTGTTTCCCACCAAAAAGAGAGGCTTTCGTTTTGCTCTTCCCGGTGCTACACTGGCTGCATTTGGTTGGCTGATATTCACAGAAGGTTACTCCTTGTATGTACGATTTTCCGGTTCCTACTCCATTCTATATGGGAGTCTGTCCGTGATCGCTATGGGTATGGTATGGCTGTATGTGTGCATTTCCATACTGTTTTACGGTTGCATTCTGAATATCTATTTGGAACACAGATAAAATGCAGGACCATCCTAAGACAGTCCTGCAAGGCCTTAGCTTTTACTTTCTGTCAAAAGACATACAGTCGGTGCACTGCTTGGCAGTGGGATCGGTTTCGTGAGTTCCTACCATAATTTTTTCCAGAGAGCAATAGTTCTCTCCACCGCAATGGTACTTGCACTGGTTTACGGTACACTGAATGCTGCGATTTGCACTACTCTGATGATTCATACTGTTTCTCCTCCCGAAATGATGATTCTATCCCTCATACTTTTTGAAAAGTCACTGAGAGCCTGGTTCTATTATTTCTCGGAATGAAGAATATATCATCGGAAAAAATTGACATACACGTTTTTATGCTTTATAATGAATACAAGCAGCCGCTTCTCGTGGATGGAACTTCCCATAGGCTGCAATCTATATTATGCAATGGAGGCAAAAGATGATCAAACTATCTCCTTCTATTCTTGCTGCAGATTTTGTAAATTTAGAGCGAGATATTCGCGCTCTGACTCCTGCCGGAGCAGACTATGTCCATGTAGACGTTATGGACGGCTTATTCGTTCCGAATATTACCATCGGTATCCCTGTCGTAGCCGCAATTCGAAAGATCACCGAACTCCCTCTGGATGTTCACCTTATGATCGACAGACCGATCCGTTATATAGATGAATTCTGCAAAGCAGGCAGTAATATCCTTACCATTCATGTGGAAGCCGATACGGAGGAAAATACCATAGCCGCTTTAAAGCGAATTCGTGAAAATGGAGTGAAGGCCGCCATTTCCGTTAAGCCCAACACCCCTGCTGAGGCTGTGATCCCCTTCCTTCCCTACTGCGATCTGATTTTGGTTATGACTGTGGAGCCGGGATTCGGAGGGCAAGCATTCATGGAAAACATGATGCCTAAACTGAAGCAAATCCGTCAATGGATCGATGAAAGCAACCCCTGCTGTGAATTAGAGGTAGACGGTGGTGTGAATCTTATCACCGGTAAGATCTGCTGTGAAAACGGTGCCAACGTCCTCGTAGCAGGTAGTGCATTTTTCAAAGCAGAAGACCCCTCTCGCTTTTCTACTGAGATCAAAGCCGAGAATCTCTAATCATCCCTCAACGCACCGCCCTCCGTTCCCCTTTATTTTAGCACATCCCAGTTTTTGTTGCAAATGCAACAGCACGTATCGTTTACACCATGTATAGTTAAAACAGAAAAACACATGATATATTATACAAAAATTAAATGATAAGGAGCGGATCAAACTATGAAATTTAAAAATAAGACAGTTATTATCACAGGCGGTGGTCGTGCCGTTCTCAAAGACGGAAGCTGTGGCTCCATAGGTTATGGTATTGCCACTGCATTTGCAAAAGAAGGCGCAAACCTCGTCCTTACAGGTAGGAATCTTCAAAAACTACTGGATGCCAAAGAAGAATTGGAACGTCTCTATGGTGTAAGTGTTCTTGCTGTTCAAGCAGATGTAAATCCCAACGGGGATAACGAAGCCGTTGTTAACGATGTCGTCCGTCAGGCAGTGGAAGCTTTCGGTGATATCCACGTACTGATTAACAATGCACAGGCATCCGCTTCCGGCGTTCCTCTTGCACAGCACACTACAGAGCAGTTTGACTTAGCTTTGTATTCCGGTCTTTACGCAACTTTCTATTACATGAAAGCCTGCTACCCATTCCTCGCTAAAACACAAGGAAGCGTTATCAATTTTGCTTCCGGTGCAGGTCTGTTCGGAAACTATGGTCAGAGTTCCTACGCTGCAGCAAAAGAAGGAATCCGTGGTCTTTCCAGAGCCGCCGCTACCGAATGGGGCAAGGACGGAATCAATGTTAACGTGATCTGCCCCATAGCGTGGACCGCACAGTTAGAACGTTGGTCTGAAGCAAATCCGGAGGCATTCCGAGCAAATGTTAAGATGCCTCCCATGGGACATTACGGTGATGCTGAATACGAGATCGGTCGTGCTTGCGTTGCCCTCGCTTCACCCGACTTAAAGTATATGAGTGGCGAGACACTCACCTTAGAGGGTGGCATGGGTCTTCGCCCTTAATATCAAAATAATTATAGAGTTTCTCATTTTCATACTTGCGGGCTGTGGAGAGGATGTAAATCCTTTCCACAGCCCGTTTTGCATCATTGGATCAAACTAATTCATAAGAAGAATCTGTTGCGAAGAAGTACAGGATCTTGTCCTTCACAGGAAGATCGAAAATACGAGAAAGCGCATCTGCATAAGCATCCAATTGTCCCCTGTAATGTTCCGCCCTTGTTGCTTGGCGATCCAAAGTAATATTGTCGGATTTAAAATCCAGTATCGTTAAGCTGTCATCCTCAACGAGGCAGCAATCCGTTACACCTTGCAGCAGGAGTTTTTCACCAAATAATACAGGATCGTACTTTCCCGCATCCTCTAAAATTGAGAACTTAAATTCTCGGATCACCCTATCGGCAGATAGTACCCGTTGACCCAAAGGCGATTGGAAGAAACGCAGTATTTTCTCCGGCGGTATCACATCAGCCTGTTGCTGTGTAATAAATCTCTGAGATACCAAACGTTCCAGTTCTTTTTGAATCCCATGGATATCCGTACACAACTCATATGTAATATACTGCATCGCCATATGGATCGCCGTACCTCTTTCCGTAGGACTTAGCTTTTTCTCCGCAAAATTAGGCTTCATATACTTCGGGATCGGGGCAAATCTCTCCTTCCCGCTACCTTCCTCCTGCTGAACCTCTTTCAGCTGGGTTGCAGTCACCTTACTCTCTTGGCGAGTATGTTCTCTAAAAGGATATTCCACCCTGCGCAACGGGGGGATTTCTTCCGCAATCGTACTTTCATCCACTGCAGACTCCGAAGGAGCATAGTCTAATGCTTCATGGTATTCAATTCTCCATGGATAAGCCGAAACATCTCTGCAAGGAATTTCCTCTCTATACAAAGCACCGGATTCGGAATGGGTCAAAGCAGTCATCAAGACCCAATCTCCCAATGAAGCGGCAGACTCGATTAACAGTGGCTCCATAGGAACCGAAACTTTTCTTGCTAATTTTTGAATATGTCCATCCAAACCTTTGTTGCAATAAGTCATGATCAAACGATCTTTCGGACGGGTCATAGCAACATACAGGATTCGCATTTCCTCTGACAACGCATCCCGACGAATCTTATGGTTGATAGCGTGTAGGGCAACGGTTGGATATGTAGCAATTCGCTCTTTATCCAGCATCTTTGCAGCAGCGCCAAATTCATCATCGATCTGTACGCTACGATAGGAATCCTGTTTATTAAAACCGGTTCCTAAACTGCAAAGGAATACAATGGGATATTCCAGCCCTTTGGATTTATGGATCGTCGTGATCTGCACTGCACCCTTTACTTTACTG
>JAZSAO010000033.1:0-12315 GCA_045601945.1 Faecousia sp.
TCCAATGGTTTCATGACCAAACCGAACAAATCCCTCCTTTGTGATTTATCGAGCCGTTTACGAATCCGCACAAGCCCCTTGGCTCTCCCTCTGGGAGAGCTGTCGCCCTTGGGCGACTGTGAGGGCAGTAGGGATTCCCAATTTTGTACCGATTTCGTAGTAGGCACCGTTTTCTGCTCATCATCCTACGGACTCGGTACTTTAGGGGTAATCCCTACTGCCCTCTCCGCCCTTTGGGCACCTCTCCCATTGGAGAGGCAAGGGCTGATTCTGATTTGGCAAACGGTTCGATAAACTGTGATTTATCTTTCTTGGAAACAACGTTTCGCAACCGATACAGAACACCCCTGCAAGGCTGTGCCTTGCAGGGGTGTGTTTTACGATTGGCTCAAACGCCTAAAGGGACAGGATCAGATGAGATTCTCCTCGGTTTCGGGATCGAAGAGGTGGATCAGGGAAGCATCGAAGCTGAAGCTTACGGGTTTGCCGCCGATCAGATCCTTAATATCAATACCTGCAGTGGGGATGACAGCAACCATATCGGTGCCCTTTACATCCATATGGAGGTGAAGTTCGCTACCCATCATTTCGGAAACGTCGATCTCAGCCTTGTAGCCGTTGGGATCCAGACGGATATGAACGGGACGAACACCTACGATGATATCCTTCTCGGGGGTATTGTTCTTGGCCAGAGCAGCACTCTGTTCTGCAGTCAGCTTGACTTCTCTGTCCAAAATCTTAACTGCATAGCCACCGTTGCTCTTGGTCAGGCGGCAGCCATGGAGCAGGTTCATCTGGGGAACACCGATGAAACCGGCAACGAAGAGGTTGCTGGGATGATTGAAAACTTCCTGAGGAGTGCCGATCTGCTGGATAAAACCATCACGCATAATAACGATACGATCTCCCAGAGTCATAGCTTCGGTCTGGTCGTGGGTAACGTATATGAAGGTGGTATCGATACGCTTACGGAGTTTAATGATCTCTGCACGCATCTGGTTACGAAGCTTAGCATCCAAGTTGGACAGAGGCTCGTCCATGAGCAGGACCTTGGGGTTACGAACGATCGCACGACCGATAGCAACACGCTGACGCTGACCACCGGACAGAGCCTTGGGCTTACGCTCCAAATATTCGGTGATGCCGAGGATCTCAGCAGCTTCTCTGACCTTAACGTCGATCTCGTTCTTGGGGGTCTTCTTCAGACGCAGGGAGAAAGCCATGTTTTCATATACGGTCATGTGGGGATACAGAGCATAGTTCTGGAAGACCATTGCGATATCGCGATCCTTGGGAGCAACGTCATTAACCAGACGATCGCCGATGTCCAGTTCGCCTTCGGTGATCTCTTCCAGGCCTGCGATCATACGCAGGGTGGTAGACTTACCGCAACCGGAGGGGCCGACGAGAACGATGAATTCGCGGTCTTCAACTTTCATGTTGAACTGCTGAACAGCAATAACGCCGCGTTCGGTGATCTGAAGGTTGACCTTCTTCTCTTCGGGCTGACCCTTCTTGGGCTTCTTTTTCTTCTCGGTGTTGGGGTAGATCTTCATGATGTTTTTGAGAGTTAAGCTTGCCATGGCAATAAACTTTGATATGTTCGACTCCTCGCAACATACCTCGCGTTGTGTCTTACACAAACGCCTTACGACAGGTCTCCACTCTGTCGCACCGCAAGTTCGCGGAATTCCTCCTTAATTTTGACAGCGTGTAGCTATATTGGTGGAGTAGTCTACACCCTGCCATAGTACTTGTATCATATCACGGAAAGGTGAAAAAATCAACAGTATTTTTTGTGAATTTTTCATTGAAAGCCCTTTCATCCTGCCATTCTACCTTGACAAGTCTTTTGAAACATACTATAATCAATTTAAACCACAAAAGAAATTGTGGAAAACTGAAAGGAGAAATATTCATGAGTTCTATCAAAAAGTACATCGCGGAATTTATCGGTACCTTCGTGCTGGTTCTTTTCGCCTGCGGCACCGCAGTAGCTGTCGGCTGTGATGCAGCCTCCGGTAGCGGCTATCTGCTCACCGCTCTGGCCTTCGGTCTGGTGATCGTAGCTATGGCATACTCCATCGGCAACATCTCCGGTTGCCACATCAACCCTGCAGTTTCTATTGCAATGCTGGTCAGCGGAAAGCTGAGCCTCAAGGACTTCATCGGCTACATCGTTGCACAGGTTGCAGGTGCCATTGCCGGTGCTGCAGTGCTTCTGCCCATCTTCGGTGCAGATTGCGGCTTCGGTGCAAATGCTCTCTATCAGGGCGACATCGGTCTGTCCATCCTCATTGAGGTCATTCTTACCTTCGTATTCGTTATCGCTATTTTGGGTGTCACCTCCAAGACCGAGAACGGTGCAGTTGCCGGCTTAGTCATCGGCCTGACTTTGACTCTGGTACATATTCTGGGCATCGCCCTCACCGGCACCTCTGTCAACCCCGCTCGTAGCATCGGTTCCGCTGTTTTCGCAGGCGGCGAGGCTCTGAAGAACGTTTGGGTCTTCATCGTTGCTCCTCTAGCTGGTGGCGTTCTGGCCGCTATCGTCTATAAGTTCCTGTCTAAGGAAGAAAAGTAACCCTTCATCTAACCCATCAGCGGTGTGCTCTTAAACGCACACCGCTGATTTTTTAGACTCCGCACCCTAAATTTCCCTTTATAATCCCATATAAACAGCAACAGCTTCCCGGATAAAGGCTGCTGTTCCCTGCCCATGCTTATCAATATTTTTTTGGAATCGTTCATCTTCCACATACATTTGGCTGAGCCCCGCTAAAATTTCCTTTGTGCAGTGATAGTAGTTTTCTGTAATGTAGGACTGCAAAGCTTTTACAAGCCCCTGTGCTTCGGAAGAATCCGGCGATTCCCCTCGAACCATAGCAGCTGCAAATTCAGCCATAACACGATCCATGCCGGCAGTGGTCTCTTCCCAGTCCCGGTTCGTGTAGCCTTTGGTCTTCTCCGCATATTCCTTATACGCAGCCGTCGCTCCCCATCTTTCCTTTGCTTCTGTCTTTTGTTGTTCTAATTCGCTGTTATCAAATGCTTTCATTATATTTTCCCCTTTCATAGCCCCGTCGATCGCCACGATCAACCTTTCCAGCCGTTCTTTTTTGAGTATGAGAAGTTGTTTTTGTTCATCTAATGCCTTGTTTTTGTCATAGCCCGGAGATGCTATCATTTCTCCAATCTGTTTTAAGGAAAAATCAAGTTCCCGATAGAACAGGATCTCCTCCATACGAAGGAGGGAGTTTTCATCGTAATATCGATAGCCTGTAAAGGGATCAACATACGCAGGCATCAACAAGCCTATTTCATCATAATAGTGGAGCGTTCGCACACTTACACCTGTAAAATCAGCAAATTCCTTAATCTGCATTTTCAAATTCATCACCTCTCAGTGAGAGTATACACTATGACGATGGGTGAGAGTCAATCTTTTTTTGCAAAAAACCGCAGAAATTTCCATAATATTTACAATGACCTCCTTACCTTTAAGAGCAGGGAGGTCATGTGTCTGCGGGCTTTCTTTTTTAGGCTGTTATTCCCGGTCTTTGTCGTAGGACAGAATTTTGCCGGTTTTCTCATGGATCTCGAATTCATATTCCCAGCCATCTTGGCGGAATTCGATATTGTATTGAGAAATGCCGTCGTCGATCTCAAATTCTGTTCGCAGGCCGCTGACCTGTTCACGGGTCAAACCCACGTATTCCAAAGCAATGTTCTCTGCCTGTTCCTTTGTGATGGCCTCCTCGGCAAGGGTGGATTGGGGTGTCTCTACCACAGACGCCAAATACTGCTCCACCTTTTCTTCTTGGCTCTCTACAAAGGCCTCGGCACGATCTTCTACACGATCCAGCTTTTCTTCTACGGTGCATCCGGCAAATAAAGCCAGAACCAACACAAAACTTAGAACAAGGGATATCTTTTTTATCATTTGACTCAACTCCTTTATGCACATATTATGACATTTCGGATTCTTTTATGCAAAGACGGAAATACCGCCGGCCACCAGTTCGGTGACCGGCGGTAAAGTTATCGTCGGTTTTATTTTGGAAAGAGAGGTAAGTGGAAGAAACTCGTTGTTAGGATTACTTGAAGTAACGCTTCAGCAGACCTTCTAGAGCACGGCCATGTCTTGCCTCATCGCGAGCCATTTCGTGAACGGTGTCATGGATGGCGTCCAGATTATGCTTCTTAGCCATCTTAGCCAGCTCGAACTTACCGGAGGTTGCGCCGTATTCGCAATCCACACGCCATGCCAGGTTGTGCTTGGTGTCGTTCTTCATATTGGGCTCTAAGTAGCTGCCCAGGAGTTCTGCGAACTTGGAAGCGTGCTCCGCCTCTTCGTAAGCTGCCTTTTCCCAGTACAGGCCGATTTCGGGATAGCCCTCACGGTGAGCGATACGAGCCATGCACAGGTACATACCGACCTCGGCGCACTCGCCTTCGAAATTAGCCTTCAGCTGATCCAGAATGAACTTCTTATCTTCTTCGGGAACGCCATCCAGCTGGATGCCGACACCGAATACATGCTCTGCTGCCAGAGTCATCTCACCTTCTACAGCCTTGAACTTCTCACCGGGAACCTTGCACAGGGGGCACTTGAAACCTTCGGGCATCTCGCCTTCGTGAACATAACCGCAAACGGGGCATACATACTTTTTCATAATTTTTCCTCCATAAATTGAATTTTTAATTTCATTTAAATTTTTGTTTTTTGGTTTTAAAGATCATAGCCACAACTACTCGGCTGATCAAGCAAGGGATTTGCTGTCTGCACACTTTTTGCAAACTCCCGTGAAAGTCAGAATGCATTGCTCTACACATCCGCAATTAACGGAAGCACCAAGGTGCAGGGGGGGATCCAGTTCCTCTACATCGATCACTGCAGAGCAATGTTTGCAGATGAAGTGGGTATGGGGCTCTGTGTTTCTCTCGAAGCGTTCATTTCCGGCAACCACTCCCATGGAGCCAATCAAACCTTCTTCTTTGAACATGGCCAGATTCCGATAAACGGTTCCAAGGGACAGATCCGGAATCTGAGGCTTTAGCTGGGCGTAAACCCATTCCGCCGAAGGGTGGGTCGCTGTGGATCGAACACATTCTAAAATCGCATCGCGCTTTTTACTGTGTTTGTGAGTCGCCATGGGCTCACCTCCATATTATTAATAAGAATCATTCCTGTTTACGCCCTTATCATACCACATCTTTTTCCATTTGTCAATAACAAAAATAAGAATCTTTATTATTTTTTAAAAATTTATATCAAAATTTTCAATCACAATCTTAAAAATAATTGTAGAAAAATTCATAAAGGAATGTTATAATATAGATACCTCTTAAAAATGAAAGGAGAACAACTTATGGGACTTTTAAAAGCTGCGCTGGGCGCATTAGGCGGGACTCTGGCAGACCAGTGGAAAGAATTTTTCTACTGTGATGCAATGGAGAAAGACGTGTTGGTCGCCAAGGGCCAGAAGCGTATTGGCGGTCGCTCTTCCAACACAAAGGCCAGTGATAACGTGATCTCTAACGGATCCGGCATTGCCGTCGCCGACGGACAGTGTATGATCATTGTAGAACAAGGCAAGGTGGTCGATTTCTGTGCAGAACCCGGTCAGTATACATATAAGACCGATTTGGAGCCCAGCCTGTTTTCCGGGTCCTTTGGCCAGAGCCTCAAGGACACCTTCAAAGAGATCGGCAAGCGCTTTACCTTCGGCGGAGACACCGGCAAGGATCAGCGCGTATACTATTTCAACACTAAAGAAATCATGGATAACAAGTTCGGCACCGCTACACCCATCCCCTTCCGTGTAGTAGACCGCAACATTGGTTTGGATATGGACACCTCCGTTCGTTGCAACGGTCTGTATTCCTACCGCATTTCCAACCCCCTGCTCTTCTACTCAAACGTATGCGGCAATGTATCCGATGATTACCGTCGTGATTCCATTGATGCACAGCTGAAAACAGAATTCATCAGCGCTCTGCAGCCTTCCTTTGCCTCTATTTCCGATCTGGGCATTCGTCCCAACGCTCTGCCCGCTCATGTAACAGAGTTATGCGAGGCCATGAACGGTATTCTCTCCAAAAAGTGGGGAGATCTCCGGGGCTTGCAGATCGTTTCCATCGCCATGAATCCTCCCACCATTCCCGAAGACGATGCAAAGCTTCTCCGGGATGCACAACGTACCGCCATGCTAAAGGATCCCACCATGGCAGCCGCCACCTTGGTCGGTTCTCAGGCAGATGCTATGAAGGCGGCTGCCTCTAACAGTGCCGGTGCTATGACCGGCTTTATGGGCTTCGGCATGGCACAACAGGCAGGGGGTCTCAACGCTGCTACCCTGTTCCAAATGGGCCAACAGCAACAGCCCCAGCAGGCGCAACCCGCTCCTCAGGGCGGCTGGAAGTGCTCCTGCGGTGCAATGGCCACGGGCAACTTCTGCCCCGAGTGCGGCAGCAAAAAGCCCGAAACCAAAGTTCCCGGCAGTTGGAAGTGTGCCTGCGGCGCAGCTGCCTCCGGCAACTTCTGCCCCGAATGCGGCGCCAAAAAGCCGGAAGAAGGCTGGAAATGCGCCTGTGGTGCAGTGAATAAGGGCAAGTTCTGCCCCGAATGCGGTGCAAAGAAGCCCTCCGCAGAGCCGCTGTACAAATGCGACAAGTGTGGCTGGGAGCCTGCAGATCCCAAGAATCCTCCCAAATTCTGTCCGGAGTGCGGAGATCTCTTTGATGATAAAGACATCCGGTAATCGGGTTTTCTCCCAAAAATCTCCCGATCCATACGGGCTGTTCGCGTCGTCCCCTATCCTTTTATGAAAGGACTGACCCTACATGGCTACAATCTTAGAGTATAAATGCCCCGCTTGCGGAGGCAAAGCTGAATTTGACAGCAGCCTACAGAAGATGAAGTGCCCCTTTTGCGACACCACCTTTGACGTAAAAGACATGGCGGAAATGGATCAGGTTCTTGAACAGGAACCCCAGCAAGAACCTGAGCAAGACTCCCAATGGGAAAGCCAGAATCAGCATTGGGAAGAATCCGAGGCCGCCCAGATGCAGGTCTTTGCCTGCAACTCCTGCGGCGGTGAACTGGTTACGGATCAAAATACCGTTGCCACCCACTGCCCTTACTGTGACAATCCTGTTGTTCTGGCCGGGCGCCTGTCCGGAGGTCTAAAGCCGGATCTGGTCATTCCCTTCCAGTTAGACAAGGAATATGCCAAAAACGCCTTCAGAAGGCACTGCGCAGGGAAAAAACTTCTGCCCAAATCCTTCTATTCCGACAGCAGATTAGAAGAGATCAAAGGTGTCTACGTCCCCTTCTGGCTGTTTGATGCAGACGCAGATGCAAAGATCAACTTCAACGCCACCAAGGTTCGTTCTTGGAGCACTTCCGACTACATATATACGGAAACCAAGTACTACTCCGTTGTACGTGACGGTTTTCTATGCTTTGAGCGGATCCCCGTTGACGGCTCTTCCAAAATGCCGGATGACATGATGGAGTCTATTGAGCCATTCGATTCCCGTCAGGCCGTCAATTTTCAAACCGCATATTTGTCAGGTTATCTGGCAGATAAATACGATATAACCGCCGAGCAGAGTATCGAGCGTGCAAACCGCCGAATCAAAAGCAGTGCGGAATCCGCTTTCCGTAACACGGTTACCGGCTATACCACGGTAAACACCACAGCTTCCAATGTCAAAACAAAAAATGGCAAGACCAAGTACGCCCTCTACCCCGTCTGGATGCTAACCACCCTTTGGAATGGGAAGAAATATACTTTTGCCATGAATGGTCAAACCGGTAAGTTTGTGGGTGACCTGCCAATGAGTCAGAAAGCTTATTGGCTCTGGTGGGCTATTTGGTCGGGGATCCTGTCTATGGGTGCGATCATTATTCTGTTCATCCTGAAACAGATGGGTATTTTGTAAGGGAGGGACAGCTGATGAAAATTCGACATTTAATTCTATTGACACTTTCCATCCTTCTCCTCGCCGGCTCCGTTTTTGCCCTGCCCAGCCAAGAGTACATCTGGGACGAAGCAAACATCCTGTCTAAGGAAGAAGAAGCCCAATTGACCCAACAGCTGGCCCAAATCTCCAAGGATCTGAATGTTGCTATCGTCGTTGCTACCGTTAATGACGAAGCCTATTCCGTTGAGCGTTTGGGAGATAACTTCTTCCGCACGAAAACCGGTCGGCAGAATGGTATCATCCTATTTCTGGCATTTGGAGAAATCGACAATGACTACTACATCGGTGCCCAAGGCACTCTTGCAGACAAGTTTAACGACAGAATGTTTGACAAAGTAGAAAACGCCTGTGTCCCCCATCTCCGTTCCCGAGATTATGTGGCGGCCATTTCTGCCTATGCTACAGCCTGCGAGGATGTGATATCCTCTTACGGAAAGGTGTCTACAGTGGGTATCGCCTTGTGCATCCTCATTGGTTCTGCTCTCAGCTTCCTGATCCCCATGAACATTCTGAAAGGACAGCTGAAAACCGTTCGCTACCAACCGGAAGCCAATGACTATATTCGGAAAAACAGTCTCACTTTTACCCGGAAGACGGATACCTTCCTACACCAAAGTGTCAGTCGTGTTGCTAAACCCAAGAACTCCGGTGGAAGCGGAAGTCGCAGCAGTGGCGGCAGTAGCGGACGAAGCGGAAAGTTCTGATCTCTTAAATAAACGCAATATGCTCCCCGTAGATTCCGCAGAATCTACGGGGAGCATTTTTACTTGCAGAAATTTCTTATACTTATTTCTAATAAAACGGATTGACCGTTTTATTATGCCGCTAATAAGCGGCATGGCGGCATTGCCGCCAAGAAATAACCTGTAATACTGTTTCTACCGCCTAAGGCGGCGCAGGATATTTATCCTGCGATAAAATGGTTTTCTAACCATTTTATCAAGAAACAGTATTATTCGTAAATAGGATGCTTGGTGGTGAGAGCCTCCACGGCAGCGCGAACCTTTTCTTGGGTGCCTTCGAAATCAGAGGCTGTGTCGTAGATACACTGAGCAATCACTTCCATATCCTCTTCCTTCAGGCCACGAGTGGTCGCAGCAGGCGTGCCGATGCGGATGCCACTGGTAACAGAGGGCTTTTCGGGATCGTTGGGAATCGCATTTTTATTTACGGTGATGAAGTTTTCATCCAAACGGTGCTGCAGTTCGATACCGGTAATGTGCAAGGGGCGCAGATCTGCCAGCAGAAGATGGTTATCCGTACCGCCGGTAACCAAATCGAAGCCACGATCCAGCAGACCCTTTGCCAGAGCCTTTGCATTCTTTACCACTTGCTGTGCATAGTCACAGAAAGAAGGCTCCATAGCTTCCTTAAAGCAAATTGCCTTTGCTGCGATCACGTGCATCAAGGGACCGCCTTGGGTTCCGGGGAATACGCCGGAATTCAGCTTCTTTGCAAATTCTTCCTTACCTAAAACCAAACCGCCACGGGGACCGCGGAGGGTCTTATGGGTAGTGGTGGTTACGATATCCGCGTAGGGAACGGGACTCTCGTGTACGCCGCCTGCAACCAATCCGGCGATGTGGGCCATGTCTACCATGAAATAAGCCCCTACGGAGTGGGCAATCTCTGCAAATCTTGCAAAATCAATGGCACGGGGGTAGGCAGATGCACCTGCCACGATCAACTTGGGCTTAAATTCCTCTGCCATACAGGCAAGATCGTCATAGTTGATCCGACCGGTTTGGGGGTCGATACCATAAGAAGCGAAGTTGTAATGCTTTCCACTCTGGTTTGCAGGAGAGCCATGGGTCAGATGGCCGCCGTTTGCCAGATCCATACCCAGAATCTTATCACCGGGCTGTAAAAGGGCCTGATAGACTGCCAGATTGGCCTGTGCACCGCTATGGGGCTGGACGTTTGCAAACTCTGCTCCGAAGAGCTTCTTTGCACGCTCAATGGCAATGGTCTCGATCTCGTCAACGATCTCACAGCCACCGTAGTAACGGCGACCAGGGAGACCTTCTGCATACTTATTGGTCAGAATCGTGCCCATACAAGCAATGACTGCAGGGGATGCAATATTCTCAGAAGCAATGAGCTCCAGATTTCTCTTTTGGCGGCGAAGTTCCTGATTCATAAGGTCAGCAATTTCCCGATCATGATTTTCTACAAACGAAATGTTAGGTGCTAATTCGTGAAGATCCATAATATTTTCTCCTTTTTGGATATTGAGGTCATTGTACCACTTTTTGGAAAAAAGCAAGTCCCCTGAGAGAATTCGCCTTTGATTGATAATCCTATTATTTACGGCAGACTCGGCTGATTTCCTCCATTCTTAGGACAGATGCCACATTGTTCAGGAACACATTCTCTCCGGCAAGCCTTTCCACCACCTTACGGAAGGGATAGAGCAGCTTCACAACGATCTTCATTTTCCCGCTGTAAATCATGTGGAGTCGGCAATAGGCCTTTCGGAACCCGAAATTGTGCTCTAAATAATCCTGAATATTGGTCTTATGTCGAATGGCCCGTTGTCCATCCATCAAGTATTTGCACTGTCCCTCGTTGATATAATCGTGGATGATCTGATAGGTCAGTGCCGCAGATATCTCATATTTCAGATAATCGGGATGGAACTTCATGACAGACATTCCCACGCACTGTCTATCAAACCGTTGATTTTGCCCGTAGGCCACCAGTTCACCTGTTTCCTTAAAAAACACTCCGTAGTAGTCAGAATCATCCTTTTGCAAGCGCTGAAGAAATTCTTCTTTTGAAACCGTATTCTCGTAAGCCGCATATCTTTCCTGCGCCTTTAAAAAGCAATGATAAATTGCCTCTCCATATGCTCTGCAGTCAATTTTTTGAACCGTACAATGTTTTAATCCCTTATTAATGCGGTAGCGTTTCTTTGCAGATGGGATCTCATCGATTACAAGGGGGGTATCTTTGATAACATACCACCATGGGGTCTCTTCTTTACAATCGAAATCCGTAACGTAGCTAATGAAACGATATCCACCCATTTTCTTTGCACGGGCAATGTCCTCTTCGGAAGGAGCAACATGGGGGGCTTCATCAGGGATAATTGCGCCGTTATATTTTTTCCATTTAAACATTTGAAACTCTCCTGTAAATCTTTTGAAGCCCACTACGTTCCACCGTACCGACATGGGTTAAACCGGCAGCTTCGATCCCTTTGATCGAGGGCAGATTCTCTTCGTCTACGATCATATAAGCCCGCTTGAATTTCCCACAGCTTTCTGTGTGAATGGCTCTGAGAACCTTTCTGTAGATCCCCTTTCCTCTGTGGTCAGGGGCTGTATGACAGGGTCCGATATGAATGTCTTCCCTCTCCATAAAGGGAAACTTTCGACTTGCACCGCACACATAGGATGTATGGATGGGCGTATTCTCTCTGTCTTCCCGCACATAGTAGATCCGGAAATTCCCCTTAGACTGTACATAGAACAAAATACGCACCAAAAAGGTCTTGATGCTTTTCTTTTCCCCCCGAATAAAGGGATGGAAAAACGAAATCTTTTGGCTCTCTACCTTCCCTTCTGTGGGACACGGTTTGTAGGTTCCATAGTCCAATTCATACAAGCGCATAGGCTGTGGCCTCCTTCTTGCAGGGCATTATCCACCATTTTATTATATTATATTCAGTTTTCTGTGGCAAGTCAATAGATATTATTTTGAAACGGACATCCTGCAAAAAGCACTCCCTATTCGTTCCTGCCTGTAGTCGCAATCAATATACACAGATCTTTTCAGTGGGAAGTCCCGTTCGTAATATAAAAATCAGGCTGTACCTTTCGGCACAGCCTGACATTAGAAAATGCTTTACAGAAGCGGCTTCATTATGCCTCGCAGTAAGCAGCGGCAGTCTTAGCAGCCAGACGAGCGTTGTTGAATACCAGCTGGATGTTGGATTCCAAGCTGTTGCCGCCGGTGAGTTCGGTAACTCTTGCCAGCAGGAAGGGAGTGGTCTCCTTGCCGTGGATGCCCTTTTCTTCTGCCTCTGCAACAGCCTGATCGATAGCTGCGGAGATGACCTTTGCATCCATGGAATACTCTACGGGGATGGGGTTAGCAACCAGCATGCCACCGGGCAGGCCCATTTCGTTCTGAACCTTGAATGCCTTTGCGATCTCAGCGGGGCTGTCCATGCGGTAGTCCACCTCGAAGTCGGACTCACGGGTGAAGAATGCGGGAAGCTTCTTGGTCTCGTAGCCGATGACGGGAACACCGTGGGTCTCCAGATACTCCAGAGTCAGACCCAGATCCAGGATGGACTTTGCACCTGCGCAGACGACC
>JAZSAO010000034.1:0-7899 GCA_045601945.1 Faecousia sp.
GAAGCGCTATCAAGGCACCCTCGGCACCTTCGTAGGCCCCACAAAGATCCTGATCAGCTCCGACACGCTTCAGGTTAAGGACTACAGCCGCTATAACTGGACCATGTTCAACCCCGAGCATAAGAAGGAGCGCCACGAGACGGTGTTCCCGGAGGATAAGAAGGAAGCTTTTGAATTAGGCGCACAGATGGTTAATAACCCTTGGAATTGAGAGGAGCATAAACATGCGCAAAAAACTGGTCGCATACTTTTCTGCAACCGGCCGCACCGCGAAGGTTGCAAAACTGCTGGCAGAAGCCATCGGTGCAGATATCCACGAAATCAAGCCCAAAGAGCCTTACACCCGGGCAGACCTGAACTGGATGAACAGGAAGTCCCGCAGCAGCATACTCGAAAAGCTTATTGGAAACCGATAACTTGAAATTTAAACATATAGGCAGGGTGATCGCAACACCTACATGAGACTTTGATGCTTCGGGGATCAGTTCTTGCACCAACACCTTGGGATAGAAGATCACATTCTCCGCACCCAATTCTTCCTTACGGCGGCGAAGCTGTTCCTCAATCTTGCCAAATCCTCGCATAGCAATACGTACATCAGAAAGATCCTTCAGTAAAGGAGCTGCCTCTACCATTAGATCATATCCGCGACCTTCGTAAAACTGACCGTGATTCAGAACTTCAAATCCAACGTTCTTTTCTTCCGATCGTACGATTTCTCTTTCCAGAGCACAGTTCGTTACTACCATGGGTTTTGCAATTCCATAGACCTGAACAAAATACTCCGCAGCGGCATTACTGACGCAAATCATTTGATCCAGCTTACGACACATTCTTCTCTCATTCCAACGCATATATCTGATAAAAGCAGCAGGCAAACGGTTCACAAAGTTATTTTCCACACAAATTTCATGGGAGTCATACACCAGCACGGATCCCAGTGCTTTTGATGCCTTGTAAGCAGGAACCAAAGCATCATAATCGTTTGCATGGATCACATCCGGTCTAGTTTTAATAATGGCTTCTGCCACCGCCTTATTTCTCAAATATTCCCGATGAAGCTTTTTGATAGGAGATCGCTGTTTACCCACATATTTGTCCACACGTACAATACAGGTCGGAGCCGGAATCTTTTGCACCTTTTCTTCATCATATCGAGCGCATTTATGCCCTACCACATTTACCTCATGACCACAGCGAATATATTCTTCGATCTGCTTTCGCACGCGGGGATCAAACCAAACAGAATTGATCACAACTACGCAAATTTTTAATTTATCCTTCATATAAATCTCCTCTTCCGCCGGGGCCCGACTTTGCTCTCTTTTCCATTTTTCGTTAAACGCCTATGCCTCCGTTCATTGATTGCTGCATAGGCAAAACCAATCGTAAAGAAAAAATAGGGTTCAATGATATAAGAACTGGATAAAAGCAATTTAATAATACAAGAAAAAATCAAAGAGGTAAAAAATCCAACCGAGAAAACATCTTTGTTCTTACGCAAATAAAGAAAGGCTACAACTAATAAGTATATAATCATTGCCAAAAACAGGATCCCCAATATCATACCGTAGTGAATCACCATTTCCAGAAAGATATTATGGGCATAAAAGCCACCGGCAACACGTCGATCTGAAAAAATCCCCATTCCCATCATGGGATACAACATAATATATTCAATAATTCTCTCGTTAAGCTTATCTCGTCCACTGGAATCGGTAAGTTCTCCACTTTCCAGTTTCTCAAAAATTCGCAGACTAAGACCGTTCTCTTCCGCATAGCCGTAGAGCGAATCTAACACACCAAAGGAAAACAAAACAACCATGGCTACAATAGCCAATGCCAAAAACAGCACCGGCCTCTTTAGCCTTCCCGAAAACAGAATCGTGAATATGGCAAATAGCCCCAAACAAAGGAGTGAACCTCTGTTACCCAATAACAGCAACCCGGCAGTCCCTATTGCAAACGCCGCTATATTCCACGGTACCGCTTTCCGTATTATAGAGTAAAATACCATACATAGATGTGGGAGGAGTAAATAGGCAGCATGCATATCTCCTCCCTGCATGGTTTTGTCGTCCAAACTATGGTACAGAATCATGTATCCGGTATAGAGTACAACAGAAAGCAGAGAAATCACATTCAAAATTTTTATCGTTCGTTCTCTTTCGATACGATAGGCGAATACCCCTATGAGAAACATAGGAAAGACATCCTTTAAAACCGTTGTACTATTGGTCGGGTAGTATTCTCGGTTCAGCGGAAAAACACAAAAATGGAGGAAATACACCCCGTAAAATGCGAGAATAATAAATAATTCTCGAATGTATAGCACCCGATAGATCGAAGGAAATGCAAAAATAAGAATCGCAGCCAAAGCTAATGAGATCATCATATCTGCATGGACCCAAATAACCGGTATCTTCATAATAGCTACCCGTGCAAAGCGCAACAGAATCGTATTAGACCACACCAAGGCCATAAAAATGGTGAAGCATATATCCTTTTGTGATTTATCTTTTACAAGACTACTATGCTTCATATCCACCCTCATCCTTACTTTGGTTTAAATCCGAACTGTTCTCTCCGAAACACTATCTAACAAACTTACTTTGCTTTTTCCTAATACGGATCTTCTGATCCCCATACAAATTAGCTACACGTGCTTCTCGTAAGAGAGCAACAAAATATCCCATCATAAGCCATAAAAACGGTTCTCTTAAATAGGAATTGGAGACCATCAGCTTGCAGCAGCAACAAAGGAGTAACAGAGAAACACATCGCGCACTTTCATTCTTGCTCTTAAAAACATAAATCAACCCACGCAGGAGTAAAATAACGAAGGACGCCGATAAGATTGTCCCCAAAAAGTATCCAAAGTGGGCATAGATCTCCAAGAAAAGATTATGCGCATAAAAACCCTTTGTCACATATCGATCTCCGTAGATTCCCAAGCCCACAATAGGCTCATTTCGGAGATAATAGCGTATTTGCTGCCGTATAGTCATTCTTCCCGATGAAGCGGTGAAGTTGCCGGATAGCATTTTATCGAAAAAGCGAGTACTGAGTCCATACCGTTGCCCCAATGCGTATGCCCCTTGGATCAAATAGTCAAACAAATTGGGAATGAGTACAAATACAGCACATATTAGAATGATTCCAATCAGCACATATGGTCTACGTAGGCGAATGGTTAGAGCGGAAACCACAATCACATAGATTCCCAGACACAGAACCGGACCTCTGGACCCCATCATAAGAATCGCAATAGAAGCTACTAAGAAAAGAGCAAGTCTCCGCCATTTAAACTTCTTCATCAAATAATAAAAAGTTAGACAGGCGTGCGGAAGAATGTTGTAGGCACTGGACATATCCCCCCCTTGCATGGTATCATCTTCCATCCGATTGACAAACAGCATATAAAAGGAAAATGTAAGAATTGTCGCAGAAGATATCCCATATAGCCACTTTAAAATAGACTCGTCATCATTTCGAAGGGCTACGCCCACGAAGTAAAATGGCAAGCATCCCATGGCAAATTCCATATACAGCATCTCAAAATATGGTCTATTGTCCTTAAAGACCCAAAATTCAAATACAAATACAACAATGGATGCCATTATGAACACGAAATCTGAACCGTGCAACCGTTCTGTGATCGTTTTAAACGACAGCAGAAACATCAGAAACATGGCGCAAGGAATAATATATTCCGATACGGCAGAAAAAATAGGCAATTTCGCCACTGCACTTCTGATGTATTCCAGCAGAATACTCTTAGCCCAAAGCAATGCCACGAAAAGTTTGAAATATATATGATTATCCATTTTTTTGATTAGCTTGCTTTTTTTCATACTTCTCCTCAACTTACCTTGGAATAATTGTATGGGAAATTACTTTGAAAGCAGGTAGCAGATCCGCTCCGCTTGTTTGGTATTGCTCTTATTTTCAAGAACAAATGTCTTTGCATTTTGTCCAAAAGAAAATAGTTCTTCTTTGGATTTATTCAAAATTTCCGCAAGTTTTTGGGACATCCCCAATGTACTCTCTTCATCCAATAGGAATACGTAAGGCTCATATTCAGGTGGCATCCCCGGAAGACGGGTCGTCAAAACCGGTGTGCCGCTGACCATGTATTCCATATTTTTGGAAGGGAAGGAATATTTCGTATATTCTTCTGTTGTTGGACGCGGATTCACGAGCAGAGTTGCCTTTCGTTCCTCTTCTACTATATTTTCATTTGGTTGTTGACCAAAGAATCGGACAGCAGAATGCTTTTCTGTCAATGCCAAGAGTTCCTCTTCGTACTCTCCCGCTCCGTAAATATGGAGTTCCGCATTGTCTATATCAGCCCGCAAGAATCCTTCTACCAAGTAGGGGATCCCGTAAATTTTGCGAAGAGATCCTGCATATAAACAAACCTTTTTTTCGTATTTCTCAGAAAGCGTATTGGCAACCTGCTTTGCACGGCTGTCAACATGCCCCTCGGAAATCAAATAAGGTTTATTCTTTTTGTTGATCAAATCATTCATAGCCTGGGTCAAAAAAATATACTTATCGTAGTGTCCCAAAAGAAACCAACAAATTTTTGATGCAAGTTTCTTAATCGGATTCTTTATTTCAAAAGCTCGCTTTGTAGGAACATCGGTCACAATCCCCACGACTTGAGTCCGTGTAAATGTACCGGCAAAAAGAGCTGCCATTGCCACTGTTGTATTCAACACATCGCAGATCACAGCCTTGCTTCTTTTCCCAAGGGTTCTCCTCACTGTAAAGAAGAATACATACAGAAATACCCAAATGTGCCGAATCACAGGAATATTGATCAAAGGAGCAAAAATGTATCCCCCTTTTGGTTTATGACGAAACAAAACCTTCCCATAAGTCGAACGAGAAATTGCAGGAATGCACAACGTCGTCAGTTCCTGTCCTATCTCTCGCAAACCGTTAATCTGGAGGGTATGGTATTTCTGTGCTGCCTGTGAAGGCTTTATCTTTCTCGTAAAAATCCTGCAAAAGTCCTCGTCAGTACAGGCGTTGGTCAGATACAATATCTTCATTCTATGTTCCCTATGCTCCTATTACCCTAACACTCATTTAAATTTAAGCAGAGCCAAAATATTCTTGCTCCATCTGCAATTAAGGAACAGGTAGGAATAGCCACCATTCAGAAGGGACTTATTCTACCCGCTCCCTATAAATCAGTTTCTTAAGTGTGCCACAGACCAGATTCAATCCCGTATAGAACAAAGATGGGATCACAGCCTTATGCAGTGCTTTCCGATACATAATGTAATGATGGCGAATCAACTTTAGCTTACTTCCACTGGATATAGATACCTCCCGTTTACAGTACCAAGACAAGCTCTCGGGAAAACGATACATAGGTGTTTTCTCCACAGCTTGGAACCACATAGCGTAATCGTTGTTTTTCTTAATATCCTCAATTTGGATCAATCCCACGACCTCGGCATCATATAATACCGTAATAGTAGAAAAATAGCAATAGCAATAGACCTGCCATTTTCTGACCTTTTTGGGGCCTGTGTAGATATAGGGGGAGTCCGTACCGTCGGGATAGCGGATCCGATAATCCGTAAAGGTAAAGGCATAACCATGTTCCTTCATAAAAGCAAGCTGTCGCTCCAACTTCTTCGGTTCCCAAAGGTCATCACTGTCCTGAAAAGCAATATAGCGTCCCTTGGCTTCCCGCAGCCCCCGATTGCGACTGACGGCCGCACCGGAGTTCTTTTCATTCTTAAGATAACGGATCCGCGGATCTGTAAAGGCCTTTACCACTGCATCCGTATCATCGGAGGAGCAATCATCCACAATGATCAGCTCCCAATGGGTATAGGTCTGTGCCTGAATACTCCGTATGGTATCTCCGATCTGTGCCCCCGTATTGTAGGAGGGCATAACGATGGAAATCAAATCACTCATAGGTCGTTCTTCCTTTATTCGGAGTCTGTCAGACTCCCAGTAACTCTTTTGCTTCCTCTTGCTTGCGGGCGTAAGTCTCGGGATCTACCATCCCCTGCTCCAATAGATAATCACCGTAGTCGGAAGTCACCGCCAGTTCTGTGGCGCTCTCCCCTCTTCCGATGACGATCTTAAGGGTCTTGAATACGATTCTACAATCCTCTGCAAAAGAAATATTCTTTATGTATTCCAGATCCAGTGCCAGCTTATTCTCCCACTTGAGAGCATTGCGACCGCTGACCTGCGCCAAACCGGATAATCCGGGACGAACACTGTGGCGTTTCCGCTGTTCCGGAGTCATAAATACCATATCCCGAACCAGTTGGGGACGTGGGCCAATGATGGACATGTGTCCCAGAAGAATATTCAGAAGCTCCGGCAGTTCATCCAGAGAGGTAGCACGGATAAAGCGACCGTAAGCAGTGATCCGCTGTTCATCTGGGAGAAACTTTCCGTCGACCCCCTTGGCATCCGTCATAGAGCGGAATTTAATTAGGCGGAATACCTTCTCATTCATGCCCGGTCTGGGCTGTGTGAAGAAAGGATTTCCCTTCATTTGGATTGCACCGATCACAGTCAGGATCAGCAATGGTAAAAACAGGATCGCAAGGGCTGCCAGTGCCACCAAAAAATCGATCCATCGCTTAAAGAATTTTGCGTACATGATATGTCCTCTCATGGGCTACCGTATCTATCTCTCGGCTTTGCCGAAAATCTTACGGATCACATTGATAATATAGTCCTGCTCCACCTGGGTCATCTTGATGTCACTGGGCAAACACAAGCCACGGCTGAAGATTTCCTCGCCTACAGGAGTCTCAGCTACAGAAATGAAATCCCGATCGGCAAACACCGGCTGCATATGCATGGGCTTCCAGATGTGGCGAGACTCAATATTCTCTTCTTGTAGGACGCGGATAATATCTGCAGGCACTACACCGCAATCCTCGTCCAACAGGACACAAGACAGCCAATGGTTGGGCTGTGCATCCTCGGTATAAGGATTCATCTGCAGTGGCAGATCCTTGAAAGCTTCTTTATAACGATTATAGATAGCAACCTTACGGTCACGATGCTCATCCAAATGGATCAGCTGTCCACGACCGATGCCGGCGACAACATTACTCATGCGGTAGTTGTAACCGATCTCGGAATGCTGATACCACGGTGCGGGATCCTTGGCCTGGGTGGCCCAGAAAAAGGCCTTCTTCATAGCATCGCCATCATCGGACAGAAGCATACCGCCACCGGAGGACGTAATGATCTTGTTGCCGTTAAAGCTAATGGCATTATAATGTCCAAAGGTTCCGGTCTTTTTCCCTTGGTAGGAGGAAGCCAGAGACTCCGCCGCATCCTCGATTAGGATGGCGTTGTGAGCATCACAAATAGCGCGGATCCGTTCCAGCTTGGCAGGGGTACCGTAAAGATTGACTACGATGACCACGCGACATTCCGGATACTTCTCAAAAGCCTTTTCCAGTGCATCGGGATCCATGTTCCATGTGTCCCACTCGGAATCGATAAGGACTTGCTTGCCACCCTCATAAGAGACGGGGTTCACCGTGGCGGAAAAAGTCAGATCAGAGCAGAATACAGGCTCTCCGGGTTGGATGTTGCAGAGTTTGACAGCCAGATGGATAGCTGCTGTGCAAGAAGATAACGCAACAGCCTTACCGGCGCCCAAATACGCAGACATCTCCGTCTCGAAAAAATCTACATTCTTACCGAGAGGTGCGACCCAGTTGGTGTCAAAAGCCTCCTGAATATATTTCAATTCTTCTCCATGCATTGTCGGGGTTGACAGGTAAAGTTTTTTAGAAAACATAGTTTTTGCCTCTTTTCTGAAACAGCCTAAATTCAAGTCTATTTCAGCAATATACTTTCTTTCCATACAGTATTTATAATACCATTTTCTAT
>JAZSAO010000035.1:0-8369 GCA_045601945.1 Faecousia sp.
GGAATCCGTCAGGCAAAGTCAGAAGATCCCTGGGCATAAACGCAGTCCCCAATGAGGCAACCCATTTGACAACGTCTACATTATATTTATATTAGGAGGAATGAAAATGGCAAAGCATAATTGTGCAATCTGTGGTGCAGAGATCGGTTTGCTGTCTGAACAGAAACTGGTGGATGGCAACTTCATTTGCAGAAAGGTCTGTAGCAAGAAAACATTCAAGATTTTCGACAAGGTGGAGGCAACCCTGGGGGATGTAACCAATCACATTGAGCAGGTGGAAAAGGGTACCAAAATCTGGAATGAGTTGTTGCTGCCCCTGAAGAAAGCCAAGAATAAGGAAGAAAAGCTGAAGTGCTTCGGTGTGGGCAGTACACTGCTGTATGTTTCTCCCTCCACAGGTCTGGTTGCAGTAGTCGAGACCCGGCGCAAGATCTTCATTTTCGGCAAGACGGAGCTTGCCTGTGTCTATCGGCTGGCTGATCTGGTTCAGTACGATTACGAGGAAGAAAAGGTCAAGAATTCCGACGGAAAGATGGAAACCAAAGAGTTCTGCTACATGGTTTTCAAGGATGCTGTCGGTATGTATAGCTTCCGTCTGGAGGTTGCCAATAGCAAGAGCTACGAGGCTATGGCTAAGTACCTCGATAACCTCTTCGGTATCCAGAAGACCTTGGGCAACTCCTTTAAGAATGCAAAGCGGCAGATGAATGCCATCAAGGCCTTTGCCGGGGCCGTGAAAGCCGCAAAGGATGGAACACTTGATGAGGCACAGGCAGCAGCCACCGTCGGTGCACTGGATGCCTCTGTCTACGGCGACAGAACCGAATGGATCAAAAAGGCTGATACGGCATTGGCTCCCTATCAGCAATAACGGGAATATATAAGGAAGGAGTAGAGAAATATGAAGAACAAGTTAAGAATCATGGCCTTACTCCTGGCAATGGTGATGATGATCTCTCTGGTAGGCTGTGGCGGCGAGAAAGACCCCACAGAGACAACCACTCAACCTACGGAAACCACAAAGGGGAATGAGTCAGCTACAACGGAGTCCCCTGCCACCCAACCATCCGAGACGGAGTCTAATGAGAACCTGGCAGTCCATGAAAACACCTTCTTTACGGTCAAGTATAAGGAGGAAGACGGCTGGACCATTACGGAAGACGATTTCTACATGACTGAAAGCGGCGGAAATGCGGATCTGCGGATCCCGGACCCAGAGGGGTATGCAGAGATTCTGGTAGACATTTCAGCCTATGAGGAAGATCACGAGTCCTTCCGTGAGACGATGCATAACTACGGCATTGACGAAAAGGCCTATGTTGCAGGCACCTTGGAGACTGTAACAGTGGGCGGTCAGCCTATGCTCTATGTGGACAAGGACAATGGCGAGCGTTACTTCTTCGGTCGGAATGAGGCCGCCGGTGTGACATACAACATCGGTGCGGAGAACTGGGAGGATCCCCGTGTTCCTGCTCTCATCGAGAATATTACCTGCACCGCCTCCGGGACGGACAATGTGGATCCTCCCTGGTACTGGGAAGGAGAGCCCTTCTCCGGCAGCACAGCAAGTCAGACGGTTGGTACTTATACGCTGACTTCCCGTTTCCTGCCCATGGATGAGCCCCTGATTACCTACGAAACCTTCAATCACGATATTGCGGTAGTTGGTGACAAGGTTTACCTGCTCAGCGACTACGCTCTGTACCAATATGCTTACGACGGTGCATCTTTGACCTTTGTGAAAGAAATCCCCCTGGACACCGAGTATGAGTTCCTGGAAAAGGGTGCAGATGGAAACATCATTTTGTCCAGCTTCATGGAGCCTGTGATCGGACATGACGGGGACGCTATTCAGTTCTCCTACGAGGGCCCTGAAAAGTTTGCCGTCGCCCCCGGCGCCACCTGGGGTATCAGCTGGTTCTATTCCGGCGAGGATTGCCAGTTGTATTCCTTCCATGACGGTGCATTAACAGGCAGTCCCTTCCCCTTCCCCGAAGTGGACAGCATCAGCAGTGTCACTATTGACAACAATTACATCCTGGTAAGCGGATCCTCTGTGGAGGATAACGAGCAATACATCTTTGCATACGATTACGCCGGTGAGCTGATGCTGCAGCTGGGCGGCGAGCCTGACGGTTTCGGCCTTGGATCCATTACCTACGCCATAAGCACTGACAATGGCTTCCTGGCACTGGATGGAAACATGCGTGAGCTGGTCCTGTGGACTACAGACGGCACTTGGGTCGGGGCAGTGGATGACGGAGATCTATTTGGCACAGGCTATCCCTGGATCGCTGCTGCTGATATTGCCGATGATGGCAGTATTCTGGTCGTCATGAGCGACACACGCGCAGATGAATCTGCGGATGAGGTCGTTGTGTTTAAGCTCTCCGGCTTCTGATAACCGGATCCCACAGAAGCAATGACTTTTTATTACATCTTTGTGGGATTATAAAAGGATCGTACTGGGAGATTTAAAAATCATATTACATAACGGGAGGAAAACAAAATGAAAAAAAGTATCTCTTTCATTCTTTGTTTCGCTCTATTGGTGAGCATGTTGACCTTTGCTGTCTCTGCAGAGGGAAGCAACCCTTTCACAGATGTTAAGGAAAAGGATTATTACTATGAGCCCGTCCTGTGGGCGGTAGCCAACGGCATTACCACCGGTACAAGCAAGACCACTTTCAGCCCGGAGAACCCCTGCACAAGAGGTCAGGTGGTTACGTTCCTGTGGCGTGCAGCCGGAAGCCCTGAGCCTACACAGGCCAATAATCCCTTCACAGATGTTCCTGCAGGACAGTACTACTACAAGGCTGTTCTTTGGGCCGTAGAAGAGGGCATTACCACCGGCACATCTAAGACCACCTTCGGACCCGATAAATCCTGCACCAGAGCGCAGGTCGTTACCTTCCTGTGGCGTGCAGCCGGTGAGCCTGCGCCTCAAAAAAATGACAATCCCTTTAACGATGTGCCTCAGGGTCAGTATTACTACAATGCAGTTCTCTGGGCAGTGGAAGAGGGCATTACCACCGGAACATCTAAGACCGCCTTTAGCCCCGATAAGCCCTGTACCCGTGGACAGATCGTTACCTTCATCTATCGTTATATGACCTCTGACGAGCCTCTGACCATCGTATTCCAGCCCGATGACTACTACATGACCTCCTCTCAGGAGGATGCAGAGTTCTCCGTTACCATTAAGGGTGGCTCCGCTCCCTATACCTATGAGTGGGTGACCTGCTATGATACCGAGGAAGTACGGGCTAACCCCGTTACCTCTACGGGAAGTATCCATGTATTTACAAGAAATATCAGTGACTATGATTTCGATGAGAATCGGGATATCGGCGTTTTCTGCGTCATCACAGACTCTAAGGGAAACACTGTGCAAACAGAGATGGCGGAGGTTCACCCCTTTGTTCCGAAGCCCTTAGCCATTGCGTCCCAGCCGAATGACTATCGTATGGAAAGTTCTCAGGAGGATGCAGAATTTACCATTACCCTTGAGGGCGGAATGGCTCCCTATACCTATTGGTGGTGCATTTTGTATGATGATGAGCCTGTTTGGATGACCCCCATTGAAAGTGATGAGACTACGAATACACTGGTACGGAACTTTAGCGACTATGACTTTGAGAAGTATCGGGATATCAAGGTCGGCTGTGTTGTCAGCGATTCCAAGGGCGAGAGTCTACAGAGTGCATTTGCAGTAGTATATCAGTATGCGCCCAAAACGCTCAGCATCACATCTCAGCCCGAGGACTACCGCATGGGAAGTTCTCAGGAGGATGCAGAGTTTACCGTCGCTGTGGAAGGGGGAAGTGCACCCTATACCTTCCAATGGGTCATTTGCTATGACAATGAGGAAGTGTATGCACAGCCGGTGAAAACCGAGGATCCTGCAAATACCTTGGTCTATGAATTCTCTGACTACGACTTTGATGATTACAACGGCATCGGTGTCTACTGTATCATTACCGACAGCAAGGGTGCCACCGTAGAAAGCGAATTTGCTGTTGTTTTACCCAAAGCATAAGTACTGCCAACTTTTTCATTCGTTTCGAGCATCCCTGTCCTCTTCATTATAACAGCCAACAACCCGGGCGAAGGGAGCTTCGACTTTCTTCGCCCCATTCGGCTTAAGATTTATATAATGTCTGCTGAATAAGTCGCTACTGCGACTTATCCCCACAGCTTAGCTGTGGGGACCTGTAAAAACGGCTGTTTCAAGCCGTTTTTACAGGTTTGCAGGTATTATACACTGTGTTTTTCCTTCGAGTATCTTGATGCTCGAAGAAAAAAATCGTCCTGAAAGCCTTGGCTTGTAAGGACGATTGCGTTGTTCAGTACACATTATATAGACCAATCATCAAAGATGAGGAGGATGTTGCCATGAAGTATGTTGGAATGTGGATCTTTCATTCTATTCTGTGACGATTTGGAGTTCCTATTTCGATCCCAGCTGCCGCATTTCGTCCCTGCTCAACGACAAGGAAGAAAGTCTTATCTTTGATTTTACATCCTACGATGAGCTTTCCGGCTTTTGATAGTATTTTGATTATAAGGAGAAAAGAAATATGAAAAAACGAATTCTATCCCTGCTGCTTGCCCTGTGTCTGCTCTGCGGCATGCTTCCGCGGCTCATCCCCGGCACCTACGCTGCCACCATAGGCGACCTCAGTGACAGCATAAGCTGGGAACTGGACAAGTCAACAGGTCTGCTTACCATTACCGGCTCGGGCCCCATGCCCAACTGGACAGATAGCGGTGAGGCTTCCCCCTGGTACGACCAACGGACGAGTATTCGGTCGCTGCTTGTCTCATCCGGCATAACCACCATAGGCAGCAATGCCTTCAAGGGCTGTACCTACCTGAGCTCTGTGATCCTTCCGGACGGAATAACCACAATCGGTGACTCTGCTTTCTATGCCTGCACGCTCTCCTCCTCTTTTACCTTGCCGAGCAGCGTAAACACCATCGGCAATTATGCCTTCTACGGAAGCAGACTGACCTCCCTAACCATCCCCAGCGGCGTAAGTGCCATCGGCGATTATACTTTCTACGGCTGTAACCGTCTAAGCTCCGTGGAGATTCCGAACAGCGTAAAGACCATCGGAACAGAAGCCTTCTACGGCTGTGAGCGGCTACTTTCCATAACAATTCCGAATAGTGTAAGCGCCATCGGTGATCATGCCTTCTACGGTTGCACCCGTCTGTCCTCTGTAACGCTCCCCAACAGCGTGAGCACCATCGGAGCCTCTGCATTCCAAAAATGCACCGCCCTGACCTCTGTGACTATACCGAACAAGGTGGAAATCCTCAGTAACAGTGTCTTCAGGAACTGCACCGGCTTAGAATCCGTAACCATTCCGGAAAGTGTAACCTATATCGATCGTTGTGCCTTCTACGACTGCGCCGCCTTGACCTCCGTGACCATTCCCCGCAGCGTAAAAGCCATCGACTATCGTGCCTTCTACGGCTGCGTCGGATTGGAAAGTATTTATATTCTGAATCCTGCCTGTGAATTATACGATGAAAAGGAGACCCTTTCTCTGAGTGAAAACGGAAGAATCTACGGCTATGACAATTCCACAACGGAAGCCTTTGCACTGAAGTATGGCTATACCTTCAACCCCTTATCTTCCTATCCGGAACCGGATGAGAGTATCACAATCTACCATTCCCTGAATCTTGCCAGTGACATCTCGATCAACTATTTGGTCAAAGCAAAGCTGCTATCGGACTACGACAGCTATTCCTTGAAGGTAATTGTACCCATTTATGAGGGCGACCTCTGGACAGGTTACAAAACTTTGACCCTTTCACCGGTTCTGAATGGGAATTATTATTACTTCACCCTGGACGGCCTCACGGCAATTCAGATGAATGATGTGGTAGAAGCTACCCTGTATCTGCAAAAGGATGGGGTGGACTATGTTTCCCAAACGGACTTCTACAGCATTGCCACATACGCCTACAGCCAGCTTGGGAAGGAAGGCATTTCCACGGAGCTTAAGAGGATCTGTGCAGATCTTCTCCAGTACGGGGCTAAGGCACAGATCTTTAAGAGCTACCGTACAGATGCCCTTGCGGATGGAGCTATGACACAAGACCAAAAGGCTTATCTCACCGACCTAAATACAGTGACTTTCAACAATTTCAACGCAACATTGGATGATATACAGGATCCTGTCATTACCTGGGAAGGAAAAACCCTGAGTTTGGAATCCAAGGTCGTGGTGCGATTTATCGCAGATACTTCTGCCTTTACAGGAGATTGGAAAAATGTTAGTCTGCGTGTGTCCTATGTTGACTCTGATGGGAACTTGGTTGCTGGGGAATCCAGAGAGTTTAGCGATGTTAACCATGGGGACGACCAATGGGTCGCATTTGAATTTAGTGATCTCCGTGCAGCTGATCTGCGTTCCCTTCTTTCCGTGGCAGTTTATGAAGGGGATATACGGATTTCCCCCACTGTACAGTACAGTGTTGATACCTATTGCAACGGAAAAACCGGTATCCTGGGCGAGCTGTGCAGAGCCATGATCGCCTATTCTGACAGTGCCTATGCCTTCTTTGGCAACTGAGCTCGTACAGCTTTGAAATTGCAGTTTTAAAACCCATGAATAATAAATATGGTCGGATATTTGAGAAGAAATCTTTCGCATATTGACAAAATGCTGAATAGCGGAAAGATCTTGGCCGATCGGCAAACAGAAAGATTGGAGACTATCCGAAACATTTATCAACAGCGAAACTGAAAGAAACCGCTGAGCATGTCATTGCCATGTCTATTTTATTGCTGAATATCCGAAGGGCACAGTCTGCCCTTATGCAGCTCCTTTGCCGGATTGTAAATCTGCTCCTGCCCTGTGCCAGGACGAAAGAAAAATTGCTACTTGTTCAGTAGACATTAGATACGGAAGTTGCAAAGAAAAGACAGAATTTTTGCATACTTCTAAGATTTATGCTCATCCTATGGAGGAAGAAAATAAAGGAGGAAATGAGCATGAGATCCATTGTTCGTATGACAACCCTGTTACTCCTGCTTGGGCTGCTGTGTTTCCCTGCCTTTGCCGTAGAGGTGGAGACATTATATAATCAGGAGTATAGCTTTGGAGAGGGCGATTTTGATGCGGAGGCAGGAGGGATCTTTATTCGGTCTGTGCCTCAGGAGAACATTGGCGTTTTCTGTTTGGGAAATCGAAGGATCCGTCCGGGTGATGTGCTGAGCATAGAGCGTATGGGAGAACTTCGCATGATCCCTGTCAGTGAAGAAAACAGTGTGGCGGTTTTAAGTTATAGCCCCATTTACGGTAATACGCTGGGAGAAGAGGCACAGCTGGTAGTGAAGATCCGTTCCGGCAAAAACGAGGCACCCAAAGTAGAAAATATTGAGATAGAAACTTATAAAAATATTGCAAACAACGGGAAACTATCTGCAGTGGATCCCGAAGGTGCGGCTGTAGAGTTTGCTCTGGGAGAACAGCCGAAATATGGAAAGGTAGAACTGAAAAGTGATGGAAGCTTCCTGTATATTCCCCATAAGAATAAAGTAGGGGAAGATAGCTTTACCTTTACGGCGAAGGATGATGCGGGAAATGAATCCCTTCCGGGTACAGTAAAAATTAAGATTCTGAAACCCTCCCAAGCAAGAACTTTTGCGGATATGGAGGGGGATCCCGCGGCATTTGAAGCGATGTGGGCAGAAACAAAAAATCTGACAGGTGGCATGGAAATTGCAGGACAGTGTTGTTTCTGCCCCGATAAGTTGGTGACACGGGGAGAATTTTTGGCTATGGTCATGGAACTGACAGAGCAAGCCGTGGATGAGACTTTGACGGTCTCTGCCTTTGTAGACAGCGATGAAGCGGCACCGTGGCTCCGACCTTATTTGGCGGCGGCTGTGCGTAAAGGGATCGTTCGTGGGGAAATCAAGGAGGATGGTTTGGTCTTCCGCCCCAATGACCCAATCAAGGGGAGAGAGGCGGCTGTTATATTGCAGAATTTGATGCAATTGCCGGTGAGCGCCTCTGTGCAGGATAGTGCAGAGCCCCAGTGGTCTGCGGCTTCGGTACGCGCATTACAAGATAGTGGATTTGCAGTTGCACCCGGAGAAAATCTAACCAGAGAAATGACAGTATGTCTCCTCTATGGTATTAGCAGAGGATGAAACTTGTCAGATAATACTGTTTCTTGATAAAATGGTTAGAAAACCATTTTATCGCAGGATAAATATCCTGCACCGCCTTAGGCGGAAGAAACTGTATTACAGGTTATTTCTTGGCGGCAAGGCCGCCATGCCGCTTATTAGCGGCATAATAAAACGGTCAATCCGTTTTATTAGAAATAAGTATAATACTGTT
>JAZSAO010000036.1:0-4025 GCA_045601945.1 Faecousia sp.
GACTAAGCATTCTAAGGGAAGTCTCTCACATTTCTTTTGAGACATCCGAGCATAACCGACAAACAAATCGGCTCCGGGAGGCGGCGGTCCCTTCGCCGTCTGCTCTTCCCCGTTCTTTCGTCGGTTTTAAAACATAACCCCGAAAAGAGGGCGAAAAGCTATGGCTAACGAAAACAAACGAGATTATTATGAGGTTCTTGGTCTGTCCAAGGATGCCACGGAAACCGATATCAAAAGGGCCTATCGCAAAATGGCAGCCAAATACCATCCTGACGTAAATCACGAGGCCGATGCGGAGGAACGCTTTAAGGAGATCAACGAGGCCAACGAGATCCTGTCCGATCCCGACAAACGAGCCAGATATGATCAGTACGGCTTTGCCGGAGTGGATCCCAATTTTAATCCCAATATGGGTGGTGGATTTGGAGGCTTTGGTGGCTTCGGAGGTTTTGGCGGTTTTGGTGATTTGGGAGATATTTTCGGAAATATCTTCGGTGGCAGTACCGGCAGGAGCCAGCAGGGGGCTAATGTGCCTACGCGAGGAGAGGACATTTCCGCAAGGGTCGAGGTTACTTTTGAGGAAGCTGCTTTTGGTACAGAGAAGACTGTCTCAGGTCATCGGATCGAGACCTGTGATAAATGTTCCGGCTCCTGTGCAGAGCCCGGCACAAAGGTAGAAACCTGTAGCCGCTGCAAAGGTAAGGGAACGGTACGCACCCAGCAGAATTTCATGGGTATGGTTATGCAGGCGGACTCTGCTTGTCCCGAGTGTCGCGGCACCGGCAAGAAGATCCCCAACCCCTGCCAGCGTTGCAAGGGTAAGGGGCGGATCCGTCGTCCCTTTACCTATAAGATCAAAGTGCCGAAAGGGATTGATAACGAACAAACCCTCCGCATCACCGGTGAGGGTTGCAGTGGCACCAACGGAGGCCCTGCAGGCAATCTGTTAGTCACTGTCCGGGTGAAGCCCCATGAGGTCTTTACCAGAGAGGGACAGAATGTGTATTGCGATCTTCCTATTTCCTTTGCGCAAGCAGCGTTGGGAGCAGAGATCGAAGTTCCTACCATCGACGGCAAGACCCCCTTCACCATCAGCGAGGGAACACAAACCGGCACAACGGTCCGCCTCCGCGGAAAGGGCATTCCTTATTTGAACAGCGAAAGCCGTGGAGATCAGTTCGTTACCGTGATCGTAGAGACTCCCACCCACCTGAGCAAGGAGCAGAAAGAACTCCTGCGTCAGTTCGAACAGGGTGCATCGGAAAAAACCAATCCCAAGCGGAAGAAATTCTGGGATCGATTCCGTTGATTCCAAGATCATAAAATTGAGGCACACTCCCAAAGGAGTGTGCCTCGTTTGTTTCATAGGGATTATTCCAGATTCAATTTGGTTCGCAGGATCTTTTCGCAGAAGAAGAAGGCCAACACACTCAAGGCGATATTCAGGGGGATGGAGTAGTACAGAGCCCCTTCTGCCACAACGCCCATGGAGGCGCTCACCATACCGTCTAAGAAAACGATCTGTAGTATGGAAGTCAAGAAAGACACTACGGTGTCAATGGCAAAGTAGAACAGAATGGAAAACAGGATCCGCTTACTGCGGCACAGATGTCCAAGACAGCAGGCAAGATAGATCATCATGATCCCTGCAACACCGGACAGGAAGAAGTTCAGGAGGGTAATGATCGTCGCACCCGTAAGGGTAAGATCCATACCGAATACCTCAAGGATACCGAAAATATCTTCTCCCGTGAATGCCAACATGGAATTCATAATGGCAAAAAGACCGCCTGCGGAGAAGAGTGTCGTACCGACAACAAAGATCGTTGCAGAGATCAGCTTAGAGGTCAGTAACTTCCATGGGGCAGTGGGAAGGGTAAACATCAAGTAACCTTCCTGTCCCAACAGGCCCTTATAGAACCGAAGTGCCACAAAAATATTGGAAAAGAATATGGCTCCGATAATGGCGAATACCAGTGGGAGCATGGTCAGGATCCCGATCACAAGGGCAACAGGTGTCTCCTCCGTTGCAAAGGAGAAGATCAGACAAACCAGACCCGTCATAAGGGCGATCCCCAACCAAACAAAGCCGAAGATCCGAATACCGGACTTTAAATCATATTTTAACAGTTTCCTCAGCATTACCACATTCCTCCCATTCCGTTATAGGGTAAGGGCATGCGGAAAATCTCACGGAATAATTCATCCAGGGACTTTCCTTCCCGAATGCGGATGTTCTCTACGCTGTCGTAGCATACGATCCGTCCCTTTTGCAGGAAGATCGCTTCGTGGAGAATCGGCTCTACATCTAAGATTAAATGGGTAGAGATCACAACCGTGCTTTCCGGGTCACAATTGCTCATAATGGTACGCAGAATGAACTCTCTGGCAGCAGGATCTACGCCGGCGATAGGTTCATCCAAAAGGTAGAGTCTGGCGTGTCTTGCCATAGTGACGATCAACTGGAGCTTTTCCTGCGTTCCTTTGGACATGTTTTTGATCTTTGTTTTCATGGGGATGCTGAGACCGGCACACATTGCATCTGCCCGATCTCGACGGAAGTCCGGATAAAAGTCCTGAAACAGATCCAGTAAGTCCACTGCCCGCATCCAATCGGCGTAGAACATCTTATCAGGCAGGTAACTGACGACGGCCTTGGTTTCCTCGCCCACAGGAACACCACAGATCTCCGCGTCTCCCTCGAAGGATTGGAGCAGTCCGGTCAGAATTTTGATCAGTGTGGTTTTGCCGGATCCGTTAGGGCCTAAGAGACCCACGATGCGACCGGGGGTCAGTGTTAGATTGACGTGATCCAAAGCACACAGAGCCCCATAGTTCTTTGTCAAGTCCCGTAAAGACACCAAGGGTATGGGGGCTTGCTGATACATGGCATAGGGGTAGGGAGGTTCCGGATACGGGGGAGGGGCAAAAGGCGGTTGGGAAAATTCCGATTGCCCATAGGGATTCGGGGGGAAATTGGGATCGAAAGGCATATGGTCTCGAGGCTCCATTTGATCCATAGATATCAACTCCTTGCTTCCTCCTTAAAAAGGAGGCAATCTGTACGAATAGAATAAACCATTTTAGAGGTGTTGTCAATAGAGGTTGCAAAAACTTAACATTTTGTCCATTTTATCTTCTGCCGTCCTTGACAAACGGTTATTCCTGTGATATAAAAAAGCGTTCATGATAATGATATGGAACGAGGAAACAGTATGAAAATAAAAATCGGACTTCTCATACTCCTGCTTCTTTCCCTGCTTTTGGGAGGGTGTGCAGAAGTTGGGGAGAACTCTCAGCTTAGAATCATCGACATTCCCTTAACGCAGGAATCCTATGCCTTTGGGGTGGATCCCAAACAGCCTCTTCTTTTAGATCAGGTGAATCAATTTATTGCCAAGATCCAAGAAGACGGCACCTTGGAACGGATCTGCGATACCTATTTCGGCGGCGGAGAGCCGGTTCCTGTGGTGACCTATCCCCGTGATCCCCAAAAGGATCAGCTGGTGGTGGCAACCAATGCCATGTTTGCTCCCTTTGAATACACCGTAGGCAATGCTTATTACGGCATTGATATGGAACTGGCTGCAGAATTGGCAGAGTTTTTGGGGCAGGAACTTGTGATCGTGGACATGGACTTTGACGGGGTTTGCCTGTCTGTGGGACAGGGGAAATGCGATATTGCTATGGCAGGTCTTACGGTGAACGAGAGCCGTAAAGAGCACGTAGTATTTTGCATACCCTATTATGAGGCTTCTCAGCGGATCATTGTACGGAGCGAGGATAAGACCTTCGATACCGTGACGGATTCTGAAACATTGGAAAGCCTGCTGGCTGCGATGGATGATTCTGTGAAAGCCGGTGTTCAAACCGGAACCACAGGTCAGAGTTATCTCACGGGGGACGAGGATTGGGGCTTTGTCGGCTATCCCATCACCTGCAAGGCTTATCAGTCTGTAGCCCTTGCGGTACAAGATATGCTTAACGGGAATCTGGACTTTGTAGTTGCGGATGAAGCACCTGCA
>JAZSAO010000037.1:0-2238 GCA_045601945.1 Faecousia sp.
ACCGTAAACCGCATCCGTCAAATCACAGTTTATCGGCCTGTTTACCAAATCAGAATCAGCCCTTGCCTCTCCAATGGGAGAGGTGCCCAAAGGGCGGGGAGGGCAGTAGGGATTACCCCTAACGTACCGAGTCCGTAGGATGATGAGCAAAAACGGTGCCTACTACGATAGATTTCTTCAAATTTTAGGTGCCTACTGCCCTCTCCGCCGCAGTCGCGGCACCTCTCCCATTGGAGAGGCAAGGGCCTTTACCAACTTGGTAAACAACTCCATAAACGGGAATTTGAACGATAAATCACAGTTGATCGTGCCGTTGGCGAGTTCCCACAAGCCCCTTGGCTCTCCCTCTGGGAGAGCTGTCGCCCTTGGGCGACTGAGAGGGCAGTAGGGGCTTTCATTATGTACAATCATTCAGAGTAAGTACCATCCACTTCTGTGCCTACTACAAACTCACTCGGTAAACAGTCCCCTGCCTACTACGAAATCGGTACAAAAACCGGAATCCCTACTGCCCTCTCCGCCGCAGTCGCGGCACCTCTCCCATTGGAGAGGCAAGGGCCTTTACCAACTTGGTGAACAGTTCGACAAACGAAAATTTGATAGTTATGTGATAAGTGGAGGTATTTTTATGCCTATTAAAATCCCCAACGATCTACCGGCAAGAGCCGTATTGCAAAGTGAAAATATTTTCGTCATGGACGAAAATCGGGCAATCTCTCAGGATATCCGCCCCTTAGAGATCCTGATTCTGAATCTTATGCCTACAAAGATCGAAACAGAGACCCAGTTTGCCCGACTTTTAGGCAACACCCCGCTGCAAGTCCATTTGGAATTCCTGCAAACCAGCACCCATAAAGCCTCCCATGTGTCGGAAGAGCATATTTTTGCCTTTTATAAAACCTTTGACGAGATCCGTCACCGCAGCTATGACGGTATGATCATTACCGGCGCTCCTGTGGAGCATCTGGAATTTGAAGACGTAAACTACTGGTCGGAACTGTGTGAGATCATGGAATGGAGCAAGACTCACGTCTACAGCACCCTGCACATTTGCTGGGGGGCTCAGGCAGGTCTGTACTATCACTACGGGGTTCCCAAACACCCCCTGCCTGAAAAGATGTTCGGCATTTTCCCCCATCAGGTAGAGCGGAAGCATCCCATTCTGTTCCGTGGCTTTGACGATTGGTTCATGGTTCCCCACTCCCGTCATACTACGATTTTACGGGAGGATGTGGAGAAGGTTCCCGACCTAAAAATTTTGGCATCCTCTCCGGAGGCAGGAATCTTCGCCATTTTCACCGAAGGTGGCAGACAGGTCTTCTTTACAGGTCATGCAGAGTACGATCCCGAAACCCTGAAAAAGGAATACTTCCGTGACAAGAATCTGGGCAAACCCATTTCCGTCCCTAAAAACTACTTCCCCAATGACGACGACACCCAGCCTCCTATGGTAACATGGCGTTCCTATGCCCATCTGCTGTTCTCCAACTGGCTGAACTATTTCGTCTATCAAAGCACCCCCTACGATTTCACAAAATAACCGAAAATACCAAGCATTTAGGAGGCTATCCCACTTTAGAAGTGAGATAGCCTCCCTTTTTTTATTTCTCCTACAATTATTTTACACTAAGCCCTCTGCCCCATCACAACATGGTTAATACGAAACTCTGTATTCACCTCACCACCTAAATATTCTCCTTCAATCACAAGGACAACATTCATCTTTTCGCCAAATGGTATCAAGACTTCTTTAACACCATTTTCCGGTTCGCCCTCGTAATTGTCTTCGTATTTTAGCCACCCCTTTAGGTCACGTCTTTTTAAATCTAAAATAAAACCATTCATTCTTAGATCGTATCCCGTATTATTGTAAAAGCAGAAGGAATATCGTAGCTGTATTCTGTCGCCTTTGATTGTGTAGTCTATGAGATAGCTTTCATCCTTTAACCAAAAACTATTTTCATCCTCCTCATTGGACACACCGGCCTTACCCAAAGAAAAATTGCAAGCTGAACAAAGAAAAATAACTATACAAATCATTATAAAACAAGAAAATTTCTTCATGAAAGCAACCCTCCATTGTTATTTAATGATGGCAGTAACCAATTGACCAGGACAGAGAACCGTCCGAGACCACTGAAAAAGTCCGGATTTGTTATAAAACATACGCTTCTTTGTCATTAAACAAGACTTTAGCTGACATGCTATAGGTCGAAATAGGCTTGTGTCCCGAATTTA
>JAZSAO010000038.1:0-6719 GCA_045601945.1 Faecousia sp.
CTACCGTATGGCCTGTAGCAGGAATCTCTTCCCGATAGCTATGGTTGCAGGTTTCGCAGGTGTAGCTCTTTATACCTGTGTCAACGCAGCCTGCTGATGCCAAGATTTCTTCTTTATAGCTGTGACCTGTGGGGGCAATGGTCGTCTGGGCAATCAGAACGGCGTTACAGACACTGCAATGGCTGCCTTGGGTCTTGCCGACTTCTGTACAGGTGGGGGCAACAGCCTCGTCAGTCACGGGGCTATGGGGTTCGGTAGTAGTGGCTCCGCAGAACGCACAGGTTCCTCCATGGGTGTTGTCCCCATTGTCCTTGTAAACAAATTCATGCTTCAGACAAATAAAGGGAAGACCGCCGTTGACAGACACACTCATGGTCCATAGGCTGTGGAGACGGTTCAGGGTGGGCAGATAGGATGTAGCGGTCATATCCCCTGTAGTACTGCCGGAGCCGGACAGCCCTGCGCCGGAAGGATAGTAGGAGAAGAATACACTGCCTTCTACCTTAGGAGCGATGCCGTTCACAAAGACGTCGGAAGCCTTAGGCGCAAACTTGCTGTAGGAGCCAACGATCTTTCCTCCGTTGTAGCCTGCAATACCGCCACAGCCTGCCTTGGAATCCATGGTTCCCGTAAAGCTACAGGTCTGGATATGACCCTTGTTGGTGCCGACGATGCCGCCTTGGGCATTGCCGCCCAGACCCATGGTGCCGAACAAACCGTAGTGGTCGGAAACCGCCTGTCCGTTTACCTTATCCAAGGTGACCTTGTAGGTCTTAACGTCTACGTTGCGGCTAACGTAGATATAGTCGATGATCTGGGAAGGGGCTTCTTTATAAGCACTGTAGGTATTCTGATTGACCGGCGTACCCAGAGAGACCGCATTGTTACGAGCCTCTACCATGGTACCTGCCAAATACTTGCCGGCATCTGCCGTAGGCTTTGCATTAAAGTCGCCGGTGACAAAGGAGTAGATGGCACTGTAACCCTTGTTCCGATACTTGGTTTCCATGGCATCCATGCGGCTCTTGACCAGCTTGATACCTTCGATCTGTGCCTGAGTGGACTTGTGATCCAAGTGGGTGTTATAGGCCAGAATAATGATATCCGTGTTCTTCGGCTGCAGGACAGCATAGGAGCAGGTACGGTTGATGGATGCGCCCCAGCCTAAAGACATGGTGTCGGGAGTGGGGCTGAGCCAGAAGGTGCCCTTTTCCATAACGTTAAACTTACTGGTCTTCCAGTACAGGGGGGCGGCTTCCTTTCCGGAAGAATCACGGTACTTAAATTCACTGCTATAGCCGGACAGAGCAGTGCCCAGAACGGTTTTCCATGTGGGGGTCACTTCCTGTAAGCCGATGATATCCGGCTGATAGTTTGCCAAATAGGTTTTTACACGGGGAGTACGCTCGGAAACGGTGTTGGGGGAAGGATCTTCACCGCAACGGATATTGAAGCTCATAACACTAAGATCGAAGATTGTACTACCGTTGACTACGGTGCCACTGCTTTCACAGCCGAAAACCAGACCGCCGTCATTGTAGCCGACCACAGTACCTGTGCTGATTTTGCCGGAAACAGTAGCATTTTCGATCTGCAGGAACTGTACCGTACCCTGTTTCAGATAGCCTACGAGGCCCTGATTGTCAGCACCGCTGACAGAGAAATTCGTCAGCTTATGGCCGTTGCCATCCAGCACACCGCAGAAGGGAGCCTTTGCCGTGCCCAGAGCAGGGATAGTCTGTCCGCCAAAGTCCAGATCCGCAGTGATACGAACGAATTTGCTACTGTAGTTGTCACCTGCGTTGACTGCGTTGACAAATGCCAGATACTCTGCAACTGTGCCGATCTCAAGGAGAGTAGACCACTTGGCATAGTAGGTCTTATCCCCACGGACGTTGGGGCCTACAGTAGCACTGACCTGTCCTGTTAGGCCGGAGTTTTCATACCAGCCTGCGAAGCAGTAGCCATCCTTTTGGATTCCCAAAGGCAGGGCTGCACCGGTAGCATAGGTGTACTCTGTGGTAGCCTCTTGAGTAAAGGTGCCGCCCCCAAGGTTATATGTAATGGTATAGATAATAGCCTCGGGATAATCATAGCTCGTCAGATCGGATGTGAGGGTATGGGCAGGATTGCCGTAGTAATCCTGAGAATTGGTCATAGCAACCTCGTCCCCCACATTGCCGTAAACAGTGAGATAGCCGATAGAAACGCCATCGTCATGGGCATAGAGTCGGGTGCAGGTAGCAGGGGCTTGGTTTTCCGTGCAAATAGCAGGAAAACAGGGGGTGTTGGTAAAGGCGTTGTTATTTGCCTTGGAACGGGAGACCGTATTGATGCTACCGCCGATGATACCGGTGGAGAAATTGGTTTCGTCCTTACTGCTACCGGCCACGGAGGTAGCGCAAGCAGATTTCAGATAGTAAGTTTCTGTCCAAGTTCCGGTGTAACCTGTACCTACACGGGCCAGAGCAGCCGCATCTGTCCCGGCGGTAATGATACCGGTGTTTATACAGCCTGTCAGCTTGATATTGGTCTGACCCCAACCGGCAATACCGGCTGCGGCCTTTACCGTAGCGGTGACTGTACCGTAGTTGGCGCAGTACTCGAATCGGGCACTGTTTCTTGCTACACCTGCCAGACCGCCTGCACCGTCAGAGCCGGTGGTGGTTTTAATATCCGCACCGTTGGAGCAGTAGCGGAAAACACATCCGCCGTCAGCATAGCCCGTAATACCGCCTGCTCGGTTAGCAGTGGTAACGGAGCCGTTAAAGATATGTAATCCGTCAAAGGTTGCCTTATAGCAGCTTCCGAACAGACCGCCGCCGTTGAGGGATGTACTATTGACCTTCAGATTGAATACCTTAAAGTTATTGCCGTAGAAGGTGCCGGAGAAGGACTTTGTCCAGCTGGAATCGGATACGAACTGACCAATAGGCGTATGGCTTGCATTGTTCATATCGATGTCCCCCAGCATATAGAGGCTCTTACCGGACAGGGTCTTGCCGCCGTTTACAGCAGTTGCCATAGCCGTAAAGCCGGCGGTATTGGTGATAACATAGACACTATCGTTGGGATATGTGGTGAACTGTGCAATGTTAGGCAGATCTACTGTAACGGTAAGAGAGGTATTCTGGGCAGGCATGGTGAAGGTTCTGCCGTTTACACTGCCTGCAGAGGCGCTGAGACTGACGGAAGCACTCTCGGGTACCCGTACAGTGTAGGTATCCCCTGCATTATAATACAGGGTTGCAGTGCTGCTGTAGTTCTTATTTTTATAGGTAACCGCCAGGGAATATACGCCGCCCTTGCCCTGCAGTTCCGGGAACATGGCACCCTTAGACCAGATGGGACTTCCTGCATTCTGATTCATCTGATAGGCCAGATAGCCGCTACCCAGCCAAGCCTTGCTAACCTTTTGATCTTGGCTTGTCCAGCTCAGATCGAGATAGTTATTGAAATAGTAGGAATTTTTCACAGCATTGGCTTTGTTGGCCTCTAAGATCTTTCCGCTGTAGCGACCCAAGCCGTAGCAGTCGGTAGCACTGAGGGTACCGATGTTAAAGCAGTTGAGGATCTGACCAACGTAGCCTTCATACTGACCTTGGCACCAGTCAGCAATACCGGAAGCATGGTCAACACCCGTCACACGACCTGCAAAGAAGCTGTTGCGAACGATGCCACCATTGAGTAGTGCACCTGCAATGCCACCTGCAGACAGATCCGTCTCTGTACCGGAAGCTGTCATGGTTAGAACAGAGGAGCTCCAGCACTGATCTACCAGACCCTTCAAAACACCGGCAAAGCTACCGATACGGTGAGAGTCACTGTTGCCGGTAGCATTGAGAACGCAACCTTCCATACCAAGACAGCGTATAATACCGCTACCGTTCACGGTGTCGAAAAGACCGCAATTCTTGTTGGTGGTGGTGATGCTCAGTCGCTCAATGACATGATACCCACCGTCAAGTGTGCCGGAAAAAGAAGGAATAGGGGTATATGCCACACCGGACATATCAATATCGGCTACCAAATAGAAGGTAATGCCGCTAAAGTTCCGGCTCTGTCCCAGTTCGGAGAATTTCTTCAGACCGTTGGGGGTGGAGATTTGGAAGGCCTTTGCGCTACTGTAATCTTCGTAGAGCATAATGTCGGGGATGCCCTCTACAGCCTGTGCCTCTACGGAGGAGATTCCGCCGAAGGAGAACATGGAAAGGAGACATGCGATGGCTAACAACAGGGATAGACTTCGTTGCTTCATGGAAACACATCCTTTTTATCTTAATGGGTTTATTTTATCGTAATACCACAGAAATGTCAACAAACTTATCCTGATAAAGAAATTTTTGCAGTGCGAATCTTGCAAAGTCCATAGTTTCTGTAGTATAATATATATTATCCAAGAACCTGTTACAAAAGGAGTCAGATGATTATGAGAAAAATACAATTTTCCGCACTGATAGCCATGTTTTTGACAATGGTTATGCTGTTGTCTCTCCTCTCGATTTCGGCGCTCGGCGCATCGAAGGAGAAGGCGGAGCCCGAATCCATGTCGGCTGTCCCGGAAACAAAGGCCGTTTCCGTAGGGAGCGTTTCTGTTCCTTCCTACTCCGGCGGTACATCCTCCGGCTGGATGACCTATGATTGCGGTCAGAACCTCAGCAGAGGGGACACGGGAACACAGTCTAAGATGCGGATCGTCAAGAATACGACTGCCACCCAATTTCAGACCTATGGCACCACCTTGAAGAATAAGGGTTACACCCTTATCTTCGAGAACAAGGTAGCTGCTCAATCCGGCAATAACCTCTACTACAAGTTCCTGTCTCCCGATGGGACCCATGTGCTCTACACCTATTATGTGGAAGCCTATAAAGAGGTTCGGATTATTGTGGATACCAATCGAGATACCCTGCGGCTATATGATTACATCAGTCCGGGCATTGGCAGCGGCAACGGTCGTACAGAGGTTTATATGATCCCCATTTCCGCTTCTATGGACGGGTTTTACTACGATAGTAATTACAGTGTGTATAAACGGGATAACGCAGGTGCCCTCATGCTCATCAAGATGGCAGATAACAGCCTCTTTGTAGTAGACGGTGGTAGCTATGTCCAAATGTCCGACCGGGATTGTGAACGGATCTACACCTTCCTGCGTAGGATCACCGGCATCCCCGAAGGACAGAGAATGTACATCAACACCTGGTTCGTTACCCACTATCACGATGATCATGTGTCCGGCTTCTCCCGACTGATGTACAAGTACAATACAGAATTTGAACTGCAGAATGTGATGTACAACTTCGATGTATTTGGATATAGCGGGGACAACATGCAGATCATCGGCGAGCTTTTCCCCAATGCAAGATACTATAAGCAACACACGGGGGAATCCTTCAAGATCGCTGATGTAAAGATCGATGTGCTCTATACCATAGAGGATCTGTACACTCCCAATAGCAGTAACAGCTTGGTCCTGGACAACAGTGCCTGCTTCAAAAAATCCGCTGAGGAAAACAACTGCTCTTCTGTGCTCCGTGTGACCTTTGACGGGAAGACCATGATGATTACGGGAGACATTCATGACTCCGATACCCTTCTGATGGGGATGTATCCTGCAAAGGATCTCCATGTGGATGTCCTTCAGCTTCCCCACCATGCCTATGACAACCATGTGACCCTGGTTAAGACCGTTGCGCCTACCATTTCTTTCCTCCATCAGGCAGAAAGTGCCGCACGGAACCGTCAAACTCTTTACAATGTAAACAAAGCATGGATGCCCTATGCCGGAACCATTTACTATGGAAATACCGAGACCGTAGGCTACTGTGCCGAGGAGGGGATCTTCCTCTGTGAGCCCTTTACCGAGGCTGTTGACTGGATGGATTGGGGCAACAAGACTTGGGAATTGGATGAGGTCAACCCCTATGTAAGCGACCCTGTGGCAGATCCCGAAGCTTACTACAGATATACTGCTACCAATGCCCTGACAACAAGCAAGAAAGCCTATGCCATCGTAGATGACAAGCTGGGCTATGCCTTGGGCTTCGATGCAGTCAACGGAGGGATATCTAACGGAATGCCCACCTTCCGTAGCGGAGACAGCTACTATTTCGCCGCCTCCCAGCGACGGCTGGTAAACTGGAACATGAGCTATAGCAGTAAGGGATCCAATGCCAACGCCATTGTTTCCGGAGCTACCACATATTATGGTGGTCTACCTGTCAATAAGGGCAGTGGGGACTACTGGGGAACCCCTACCAAGAATCACGGCATTACCTTAGGAAACGGGGATACCTTCAAATCCGCAGGATCTATGTACTCTTCCTGGTGTCCTTTTACCGACCAGTTGGAAAGCAAGTCCCAGTGGGTTTGGATGGATGCTCTCTCTGACGGAACGGTTCTGCTGTACCGTCGGGCAGACAGCATTTACTATCCCCTATACAGAGATCCCGGTACCGTCACCACAGGAAGTGCCAATAACACAGGCTGGGGTACAGCCAAGCTGTCCAAATCCCAGATCAATGAAAAACGGGATTACTTTGCCCTCCGGCTCTACGCTTATAACGCCACCCCCGATACCATGCTTCTGTCTTGGACAGGGCATAAGGACTACTATGCCAACGCAGGAATCAGCAAATCTCAGGTTCTGTCCCTGCTAACGGCAGATGTACGGGTCCATTACAGTTTCCAAACCTTCCCCGGTAAGGGCGAGATTT
>JAZSAO010000039.1:0-1841 GCA_045601945.1 Faecousia sp.
TGGCCTCCGACTTTATTCTACGATGGCATAAACAATACTTGGGGAGAACCTCTCGCACTGATCACGATGGATGGAAGCTATAAATCCTTCCACGCTTCCGTGGACGCAAACGGAAATCTTTATATTCTCGCAAACCGAATCGAAGTGGTGGGCGATTATCTCTCCGAAAATCCCTATGGGGAGGCAACTTTGCAACTGATTACGGTTCCCCTTCAATGTGATTTGACGATTACAGAAAGCTATTACGATTGTTCAGAATATGTAGCAGGCACAGATATGACCTTCGATATCTGTGTGAAGAACAACGGCGAAATTACAGCCAATGGTCTGCTGGCTCAAATTAGAGATTCTGAGGGTACGCTTTTGGGTGAGTCCCTGTTTGTAGAGCCTTTGCTCCCCGGAGCAATTACAGAAATTACCTGTGGTTATACTCCCGCATCAGTAGAACCCGGCAAGGAACTTACAATCAGTGTTATGCCTTTTAAGGGAACGGATCGCAATGATGCAGACAATCAAGTAGAAGCTATTCTGAATTTCGAGGATGTCACCGTTGAAAATATTGGGTGGGGTATCAATTCTGCAGAGGAAACGATTGTTTTTGCCAATATCGTAAATAGAAGCTATGTTCCTCACACGCTTCCCATTACAGTACATTTGCGGGAGAATACGGTCGACTCTGCCAATATCCAGTCTCTTACCATTGACTCCATGGAGGCAATGGAATCCCTCTCCGTCAGCTTCAAATTACCCTATGAAGAAGGAAAGGTTTACTATATCGTAGCAGAAACAGAAAACGGAAACAGCAACATTTCCAATGATTCGGATTATATTGTAGTTATGAACAAGCCCTGCGATCATAGCTTTACTTATATCAGCAATGGAAATAGCACCCATACTGTGAGCTGTACAAATTGCGAATACAGTGAAATTAGCGATTGCGTGTTTGAAAACGGTCAGTGCCCCTGTGGACAGGCTGAAATTAAGGAACCCATCGAAGAACCCAATTGGAAAATAGGGCATACTCTGAATTTGGCAAGTGATATTTCCGTAAGCCTCGCTATTAGTAAGGCTTCCTTGTCCGGTTTTGATATGAATACAGTCTATGTCCTTGCAGAACTGGATGCCTACGAAGGCAATACTAAAACCGGAGTAAAGACCATAAAGATCCTGCCTGTAGAAAAGAGCGGCTACTATTACTTCACCTTGAATGGTCTCACCGCCGTAAACATGAATGATCAAATCCGCTCAGTCCTCTATGGCACTAAGGATGGACAGCCCTATCACTCTTCTGTAGATGAGTACAGCATTGCAACTTACGCCTATGGGCAAATGAAGAATGCATCCAGACCCCAGTCGCTAAAGAACCTCTGTGCAGAACTACTCCGCTACGGGGCTAAGGCGCAGATCTTTAAGAACTACCGTACAGACAGCCTCGCAGACGCCGCGATGACAGAGGAACAGAAAGCCTTCCTCACCGATATGGACTCTGTGGTATTTAATAATACCAACACTGTACTTAACGATATCGAAAACGCCTCCATCAAGTGGGACGGTAAGGCTCTGGATCTAGCTTCTAAGGTTGCTGTCAAGTTCATCTTCTCTATGGGAACCTACACAGGAGATATCTCGAATCTGACTCTTAAGACCAGCTATGAGGATATTACCGGAATGACAAAGACTCTGGTTCTGTCTAATGGGGAATTGTACAACTCCAAGTACAATCTCTATGCCTTCACTCTGGATTCCCTCTTAGCAGCAGAGCTCCGTTCTGTTTTGTCTGTACAGATCTATGCAGGCGAAACGCCTGTTTCTTGCACCCTGCAGTACGCTGCCGACACCTA
>JAZSAO010000040.1:0-4393 GCA_045601945.1 Faecousia sp.
AGGAGTATGGGTATGGGAAGCCTTAGGAACATAGATCTTGAAGTTCTTATAGATATCATCTTGTGTTTTGCCTGTGATAACACCGCCGGCTGTCAGGGAGATATTAAAGGCTCGGAGAGTATAACTCCCCCACCAAGAGGAAGATACAATGGTAGAATACCGTGTGATGATACCCTCTCTTGTGCCTGTCTGCAGGACATCCTTGACCCATCCGTCGGGACGGTACTGATAGCTGCTCTTAACAAGGATCACAGAACCAACGGGAAGCTGTGCTTTGGTGAAACGAGGGGTACAGTAGAAATTGGGGCTGTTGGAGGCGTTGGTAATGGGAACGTTAAAGCTACCGGACTTTTGAGGATGCCAGTATGCGCCTTTATGAAGATCGGGTTTCAGCTGAATATGATCCTTTAAGTAGATGCTTTCAGGAACAAAGATGCGGAAGTTGGTCAGAACCTCTGCTGCGGTCATGGAAGTAAGGTCGGAATTATTGGTTTTGGAAATATTAAAGGCTCTGAGAGTATAACTCTTCCACCATTTTTCTGTAACAACTACCAACTTATCTGACACAACACCTTCACGGGATGTCTGCTTGGCATCGGTGATCCAGCCTTCGGGACGATATTGCCAGCCACTCTTTGCAAGAATGATCGTACCTACAGGGAGTTCGTTCTTGGTAAAACGATGGGTTGCCCAGAAACGATGGTTGATATCGGAGGAAGTGACCAATTTATTGTAATTGGCAGTGGTGGAATGCCAATAAGCGCCCTTCGTCATGGTGGGAACCAGTTCAATATAGCCGGAACTGGGGTTATTCCCGCTGTAAACGGATTTAGAGATCTTTAGAGGGGTGGAATATGCTTTGTTAACAGCATTTACAGCAACGTAAGCGTAAGTATCGCTGACACCGGAAGGAAGATAGGTATTCTTAGCCACATCCAGACCGGTGATGGATTTTACAAACATAAGGGCAACCAAAAATCTGCCTTGATCGTAACTCATATGGTAGCCGTCACGGGTCAAAGTATCCCCTACATAGGAAGAACGCATATTCTGTACGGCTGTTCCGTTAGGGATCACACGGTCAAAGTTGCTATTGGTTAGAATTTTGTTCGTAACAGCTGTAACGATGCCATTGTACATAGTTGTCTGATTGTTACTGTAATTTGCAAAGGAAGAGTGGGTTGAATCTTTTTGATAAGCCCATGTCATATGCCATACCAATTTTGTTTTGGAATTGGTCAGCTTGCCCTTTACGTAAGAAATCAGATTGGTAAGATTGCTGTTATAGGTGCTCTCTAAACCACTGTTGCCACTGTTCTGCTGCATGGAAACATAGTCCCAAGATCTGGCTTTCAGGGCGGTGCTCATTTTATAACTGCTTGTGGTTTTCCATGTTCCGCTGTCGTTATAGTAATATGTATAGGATGCAGAATCATTTTTTGCATTGGAATAGTGGGTAGCTAAGCTACAACCGCCAATATAGAGATTACCGAGAACAACCTTTGAAACCCCAAGAGATCTGGCAATATTCCAGAAATACTGCAGACCATCCACAGAAAAGCTGTTGCCAATGGCTAAAAGAGACAATGTACCATCACCGTCTACGTCCCAAGAAGCGGCAGCCTTTGTTTCCGGCTTCGTAGTAACCGTCTCGGAAGGATCGGTATTCTTGCCTGATGCTGAAATATGGGGTAAACTTGCGGAAAGTAATAGAGCGCAAAGCAAAATCAGAGACAGTAATCGTTTCATATTATGTGTCCTCCTATATATAATAAGATATATGAAATGCGTATCAGTGGTCGCGATCTACCAGCTGTTTGGCGAGGGCAATCAGGAATTCCGTATTCGAGAAGATGGAAAGGGCGGCAATAGCCTTTTCTGTTTCTTTACGAACCATATCTTTACAGGTTTCAACACCATAAATACGGACAAAGGTATTCTTATTTCCGTCCATGCCTGTTGCTTTTCCTAAAAGTGCCGCATCTCCGATAACGTCTAAAATATCATCTTGTATCTGGAATGCCAACCCGAGAGACTCTGCATAGCTTGCTGCCGCCTGCAACTGTTCATTGCTACCTCCCGCTGCGATGACTCCCAGCTGGCAGGCAGCGGAAATCAAAGCGCCTGTTTTCCGGCTCTGAATGTCATAAACATCCTGCACAGTACACTCCCGCTCTTCTGCAGCGATATCAAGGACTTGTCCTCCTACCATACCATCTTCTCCGGCACAGGTTGAGAGAACTCGAAGGGCGGAAACGATACGATCAGCAGGGAGATCTGCCATGGCTAATCTATGAAAAGCATGGGTCAAAAGTCCATCCCCTGCCAAGATTGCAAGTGCCTCTCCGTAAACTTTATGATTTGTTGGCTTACCGCGACGATAGTCGTCGTTATCCATGCCGGGTAGATCATCATGGATCAGGCTATAGGTATGGATCATCTCAACAGCGGCTGCAAAAGGTAAAGCGTCTTTTGCCTCTCCGCCACAAAGTTCACACAATGCCATAGCCAGAACGGGACGTAAACGCTTCCCACCGGCCAAGAGGCTGTATCGCATAGATTCATAAAGCCGTTGGTGCGGAACGTCTTTTAAAAAACAGGTTTGTAAATATTCCTCGATCATTCGAGTATACTGCTGTAATCGATCATCCTTCATTGTCAATAAACTCGCTTTCTATAGGTTGGCCGTCAGGGCCTTTGCTGATCTTTAGAACTTTCAATTCAGCTTCGTCTAATAGTTTTGTACAATGAGAGACTAAGCTTGTGCCCTCTTCGAATAAAGAAAGAGCCTGTTCCAAAGGAACGTCTCCACGTTCCATACGGGCTACGATCTCCTCTAAGCGCTGCATGGAAAGTTCAAAGGATCGAGATTGTTCTGTCATAGGGAAACCTCCTTAACTGTGGCAGTCACGCTGCCATCTCGGAATGTAACGATAATATCTTCGCCGGGAGTGAGATCTCGACTGCTACGGACAACATTTTCTTTGCTGTCCTTAACGAGGCTATAGCCTCTCGTTAGAACTTTAAAGGGACTCATAGCGTCCAGTTTTGCTGTAAGGAATATGAAACGTTGCTTTCTGACTGCGACGGATCGTTCACCGCTGTTACGGAGTTTTTGCTGTAAGAAATCTAAGCGCAATCTGCGATCTTCGATATAATTCACCGGATTGGTCAATACTCTGGATCGGGATATGGAAGAAAGTCTCTGCTTTTCCTGCTTTAAACGTTTGGAAATATGTGCGGTCAAGAGACTCTGCTTCATAGCCAGTTTCCGGCGCAATTCCATTTGATCGGGAACAGCCAGTTCTGCACCGTTAGAGGGCGTAGCGGCTCGTAGATCTGCAACGAAATCCGCTATGGTCACATCCGGTTCATGTCCTACTGCAGAAATAACAGGAATTTCCGAGGCGGCAATGGCGTAGGCGACCCTTTCGTCATTAAAAGCCCATAAGTCCTCCATAGATCCACCGCCACGGCCGGTTATGATCAGATCTGCCAGTTTATGGGTATTGGCATAACGAATAGCACCGACGATCTCTGCCGGAGCCTCTATCCCCTGTACTCGAACCGGAAGCAATTTAACAGTGGCCAAGGGGTACCGCGCACGGAGGATCCGCAACATATCCCGAATCGCGGCACCTGCAGAGGAGGTGATAATTGCGATACGATGCGGATATGGAGGGATGGCCTTTTTACGAGCGGGATCAAAGAGACCTTGCTCTTGCAGACGGGTTTTCAGTTGTTCAAACGCAATATGCAGATCCCCTATTCCATCAGGAACCAAACGACTACAGTATAACTGGTAGGCTCCGTCTCTGGGAAATACTGTGATTCTGCCTGCGGCAATGACGTTCATGCCGTTTTCAGGTCGAAATCGAAGAGAAAGCGCATTTCCTTTAAACATAACGCATCGAAGGGTACCGTTATTATCCTTTAGGGAAAAATAATGATGCCCGGATGGGTATAACTTATAATTACTGATCTCTCCCTTGATCAGAAGATCCCCTAAAAAGGGATCTTCTTCGAATCGACATTTTAAATATTCATTGATCTGGGAAACCTCATATATTGGTTTCATTGTGTTCCCTCCATGCAAGGATCGCTGTTCCAAGGGCATTGTCTCTGGAAAATTCAGGTTCACAGAAGATCGCAGGCAAATGTTTGCATTTGCTACGGAGATAGGTATTGGAACTTACGCCGCCGGCAAAGACGACTTTACACCCCGGATAAGCTTTTAGTGCGTTTTCTGTTGCTTTGAGAATCGCTCCCACTACACAACGAAGCGCATATCCTGCTGTTTCCGCATTGGAACCCTTATGATATTGTTCCACTTTATTCTGGACTCCGGACAGAGAAAATTCCATTCCGGTCACCTTTACCTTAAATACGGAGG
>JAZSAO010000041.1:0-2643 GCA_045601945.1 Faecousia sp.
CATCTATGATCGTTGTGAATACAGATATGGCCATGGATACAGTGAATGTAGTAGTTGGCATTTCCTTCAGTGCAAAGTGTTTGTATACAGGTGATGATGTGGATCTGATCCCCTCTACTAAGAAGGCTGTAGCAGTAGCAGTTACCGGCATCAAGGAAGGCACGAAGCTGACCTATAGTGACGGCACCAATACTGTGGAATTTATGTACAGTGGGGAAATATCTGCAAAGACCGATGCTGCTACTTACGTGGCACTGGTTGACGCATCCGTTCCTATGGAGAGTTTTGTAAATGAGAACAACTTTGCAATTCCCGGCGGCGACGCAGCTACACTTACCTTTGGCGATACCAATAGCGATGGTGTGATCAATGCTCAAGATGCCTTAGCTGTGGTGGATACTTGGCTCCGCAAGGAGGATGAGCCTACCAAGGGATTTGATGCGGAATTTAAGGTTACCTTTGCGCAGATCCTTCGCAAACTATCCGCAAGAGGGATCACAATTTTAATGGTGAGCCATGATGTGGCGTTTTGCGCAGAATATGCCCATAGATGCGGTTTGTTTTTTGACGGTAGTATTACGGATCTGTCCTCTATGATCACCATGGCAAATGTTCAGCATGGGCTTGACCGGATTCTTGGCTGGGGTGCTATTCCGGAAAGGCCTTTTACGTCGTAGCCGTGGAAGCATGGCTTCTTTTGGTGCTGTTTCTGCAGTGTTTATCTATGGTGTAACCATGAACTGCGCATCTGCTGTTATTTGGAGTCCGGAAGGGACCGATTGGAACACGGTTTTTGCCTATTGCATATCCGGTTTGCCTATGGATTTGGTTCACGCTTTTGCGACGGTTATATTTATCCTACTTGCCGGAGAGCCTATGCTCGAAAAATTGGATCGTATAAAAGTGAAATATGGGTTTGCGGAGTAAATTTGTATAGAGATAAACCAAAACAATCCTTTGGCAGGAAATGGGTCAGGGGATTGTTTTGTTCTATGTGTACCTAAGGGGGACGTTTTGAAGCGCGGCTTGTTTACTCCGCTTCTCCGGAGAAGATTTAAATGCTTGTGACAATAGCGGTTTAAAGATTGTGGGTTCACAGTATGTTATCGCGCTTATTCCGCCAAAGGTTGCAATAAAGAAATTATGGCAATGTTGTATAAAATGTCTTGCATTCAGACGGATTTTATGGTACAATTTGATATTATGTTTGTCTGTTTAAAGTGGAAGAACTCTGTAGTTAATTTGACTTACGACATATGACATATTATGTTTGGGAAAGGGGTATGCTTTATGGATCTGTTCGAGAAATGCAGAGGGCTGAGTAATGCCGATAAGATGTCTACAATGGGGGTTTACCCTTATTTTAGGCCTCTTTCCTCTCGACCTGCGCCTGAGGTAATCATGGAGGGAAAACGACGGATCATGTTGGGTTCAAACAACTATTTGGGATTGACAGAGCACCCTGATATTGTAGAAGCTGGAATTAAGGCTGTTGAGAAATACGGTACGGGCTGTAGCGGATCCCGGCTACTAAACGGAACGTTGGATATGCATCTGGAACTGGAAGCGGAGCTGGCACAGTTTCTCCATAAGGACGGAGCGGTTACCTTTTCTACAGGTTTCCAGTCCAATCTGGGCATTATCGGGTGCATTGTGGGTCACGGAGACTATGTGATCAGCGATAAGGAAAACCATGCTTCTATTTATGATGCCTGCAGATTGAGTTACGGAACCATGCTCCGTTATCGTCATTCGGATATGCAGGATCTGGAAGCCCAGTTACAGAAAGTTCCGGAGGAAAGCGGCTGTTTGATCGTTACCGACGGCATTTTTTCCATGAGCGGTGAAATCTGTAAGTTGCCGGAAATCTGCGCTCTTGCAAAGAAATACAATGCAAAGGTCATGGTAGATGATGCCCATGGACTGGGTGTTTTAGGTGTTAACGGACGGGGAACCGCCAGCCATTTCGGATTGGAAGACGAAGTGGATCTGATTATGGGAACCTTTTCTAAATCCCTCGCTTCCTTAGGTGGCTTCGTTGTAGGCAGTGCAGAGGTGATCAAGTATATCCGTCATGAGTCCCGTCCCTTTATTTTCTCCGCGTCCATTCCCCCTGCCAATTGTGCAGTTGCATTGGCGGCACTACGGCATTTACAGGGACACCCGGAACTGGTACAGCAGTTATCCGGTATCTCCCATTATGCAAGACAAGCCTTCCGTCGCAGGGGGCTGACCATTATGAAATCTGCAACGCCTATTATTCCCATTTATACTTATGAAACGATCAACACCATCGTCAAGGCACACATTGCCTATGAAAACGGTGTCTATGTGAATCCTGTTCTGCCCCCTGCCTGCCCGGAAGGAGAAGGGCTCCTGCGGACAAGCTGTATGGCAACCCTAACGAAGCCCCTCATTGACGAGGCGGCAGATATTCTTGCAGATGTGATCCTGAACGAGGATTACGCATAGGGGAGTAGCCGGTGGTTTACTATTTAGATCAAGTAGACAGGATAGAGGAAAAGGAGATACAGGAGCTGTTACCGTTCTTATCCCCTGAGCGGCGGGAGGCTGTATCGCGCTACCGCTTTCCTAAGGATCGAGTACAGACGGTTCTGGCATATCTCCTATTACGCTATGGTC
>JAZSAO010000042.1:0-4905 GCA_045601945.1 Faecousia sp.
CGCTGATCGCATCGAAGGTGAGCATTTCAGTGACTATAATCAGGATGATTTCGGTTTTACTGTTCCTCTGGAATACAGTGGCACTCGCAACAAGTATGTAAAGAACCTCACAAGCAAGGATACCCTCATTTATGAGAAAATCCTTTTTGACGGCACAGAAAACACCTTTACCGCCAAGGCTTCCGCTTCTAACGGAACCATTACCGCATACTTAGACGGAACGGATCCTACAAATAAAATCGGTACCCTTACAGTGACCGGATCGGAGTATACTGCGCCTCAAATCAAGATTTCCAACATCCAGCCCGGAGAGCATACCGTATATCTTAAATTTACGGGCACAGTGATCCTTGACCATATCCGCTTCGGCAGAGGGTTATATTTTGACTTTTCTACCCAAGCCCCCTTAGTATATCGTTATCAGGACGGTCCCTATTCCATGATCAATTACAGCACCGGCAACTGGTTTTCCCGTACCGCTACCATGGGAACCGCTAAGCTGGATAATGGTGCAGGAACCCTCAGTGCAACCCTTACTGCCGGTGGCAACCACTATATCCAGACAGGTACCGGAGCTTCCTCCAGACCTCTTCACTACATTCCCCAGCAAGGGGACTACCTCCAGATCCGCATGAAGATCTCTAATGCTGTAGCCAATGATGTCGGAAGCAATATGTATACCGGAGTGGTGTTCTCCGGAACCGGTTGCGGTGACTTTGATTACAGTGAAAGAGTGGTACAACAAATCACAGCATCTCAGTTAAACGATCAATATTTCACCCTCACTATGCCTATGAACAACGCCTTTACCAAGGCAACGGAGATCACAGCATTGCGGTTGTATTTCATGAATCTCGTTTCCGCAAGTGGAAAAACCGCAACTATCACAGTAGACCATGTTTATATCGGGCCTAAGGCTCATCTGCCTCAGCAGGACTATCTCTATTTTAACTTCACCGACACTGATGCAGATCAAATACGGTATAATACCGATCTTTACAGTTATCAGAATTTCGATCATCGTCAATGGGTCGCTCGTACGGCTACCATGCGTGGTGCATGGTTCAGTCAGGATGAGTCCGCCTTGACGGCTCGTGTTACCACCGGTGGAAATCATTATATCCAAAGCGGTGCTACCATCAACGAACGTTCTCTCCACTACAAGCCTTCCGGAAATGACTATTTGCAGATTGTGCTTCGAATTGACAACGGCACTCTGCACGATCCAAAGCTCCCCCTTTCCGTAGGTATCTCTTATGCAGGAACAGAGAAAGAAGCCTTCTTCTACGATGCCAAGCTGCTGCAGGATTTCCCTGCAACGGTCATAAACAACGGTTATTTTACCGTCACCGTCCCCATGCCCGACTATTTTGCAGCTGAGGCTGATGTCCAAGCCTTCCGTCTATATATCCGCAACTTGGCTCCTAAGGACGGAGAAGCAATCCTAACTGTCGACTCTATATATATCGGCCCGAAAGGAACGCTGCCTAAGCCTCTGTACTCTGTAGAGTTCGTAAATCACGATGGAACCGTATTGGAAACAAAGCCGGTCGCAAAGGGTGATACTGTATCCTACACCGGAACCACTCCGACAAAGGTCTATGATGGTACCTTCCACTATACTTTTTCCGGATGGGACAAGGCTCTATCGAATATTAGTTCAAATACCAAGATCACTGCCCAATATACTGCTACTGCCCATACCTATACCTATCATCCTGTAAACAGTACAGAACACAAAGGTACTTGTTCCTGCGGCCATACCGCATTTTCCTCCCACAATTGGAGCGATGGCCAAATCACTACGGATCCCGAATGCACCACACAAGGCACTAAAACCTATACCTGTACCATGTGTTATAGCGTTAAGACCGAGGCCATCAAGCCTACCGGTCACAGTTATCATAGGGTCACAACGCCTCCCACTTGCACAACCGACGGTTATACCACCTATACCTGCACACATTGTGGTTATATCTATATTGATAACTCCGTAGCTTCCACAGGTCATTGCTATGTATACACTTCATTAAATTCTACAACACACAAGGTCTCCTGTGCTATTTGCGATTTAACCGAAGAAGCACCCCATAGCTATATTAACGGCTCCTGTATCTGTAATGAGCCAGAGATCAAGATACCTGTAGAAGATCCTGCCCTACAATTGGGTCACTCCCTGAACCTGGCAAGTGATATTTCTATAAATTACGCAGTATCCAAGACCCTTTTAAATGGCTTTGATATGGATACCGTTTATGTGGAATGTACTTTAGAGATCTACGAAGGCAACACCAAAACCGGAACAACTACTATCCGTATAACCCCCGTAGACAATGGAAGCTACTATTACTTTACCCTCACCGGTTTAACTGCCGTCCAAATGAACGATCAAATCAAGACCGTTCTTTATGGCGTGAAGGAGGGTCAGCCCTACTATTCATCGGTAGACGAGTATAGCATCGCTAAATATGCCTATTCTCAGTTAAACAATGCAAACAGACCGGAGAAATTAAAAATCCTCTGCGCAGAACTTCTCCGATACGGTGCAAAGGCACAAATCTTTAAAAACTACCGTACCGATAGCCTTGCTGATGGGGCGATGACCGAGAACCACAAGTCCTTCCTCAGCGATATGGACGCTGTAGTATTCAACAATACCAACAACCTTCTGAACGATCTGGAGAATGCCCCAATGAAATGGGAAGGGAAGGCGCTGGATCTGGCCTCCAAGGTTGCGGTCAAGTTCATCTTCTCCATGGGTACCTACACAGGAGACGTCACAGATCTAACCCTCAAGGTCAGCTATAAGGATATTAACGGAAAGGTAAATACGCTGACTCTGTCCAACGGCGAACTGTACAATACCAAGTACAATTTCTATGCCTTTACCCTAGATACCCTTTTAGCCGCAGAACTCCGTTCTGTCCTATCCATGCAGATCTTCGAGGGTGATACGCCTGTATCCTGCACCCTGCAGTACGCTGCCGACACCTACGGCAACAACAAAACCGGTGCTCTTGGTGATCTCTGCAAGGCCCTCTTTGCCTACTCAGACAGCGCAAAAGCCTATTTTATTGGATAATACTGTTTCTTGATAAAATGGTTAGAAAACCATTTTATCGCAGGATAAATATCCTGCACCGCCTTAGGCGGAAGAAACAGTATTACACGGCATTTCTTGGCGGCAATGCCGCCATACCGCTTATTAGCGGCATAATAAAACGGTCAATCCGTTTTATTAGAAAGAAGTATAAGAGGCTAAAATATTCTTTCGATGAAACTATAGTATATCATCACACATAGTAAGGGAGGAACTGCGGTTTTCGCAGTTCCTCCCGGTCTTTATTATATTCGATTTTATACAGCCTATTATTCCTCATCCTCGGGATTGGTAGGTTCTGTAGGTACCGGAGTCTCAGGGTTGCCCGGATCAGCGGAGGCCTCAGGATCCACAGGATTCTCAGGTTCTACCGGAGTTTCAGGATCGGCAGGTTCCTCGGGTTCTACCGGAGTTTCAGGATCGACAGGGGTCTCAGGTTCTACAGGTATTTCGGGATCAGCAGGAGTTTCGGGTTCCTCGGGAGTCTCAGGTTCTTCCGGAATCTCAGGATCTTCAGGGACGACAGGGATCTCCACGGTTTGCATGTAATCATATGCTCGCAGGAGAACCGTTGCGGCTTGGGCACGAGTAGCCGTATTCTTTGGACGGAAGGTAGAATCCTCGTAGCCTAAGATCATTTCCATTCCGTTCATTGCAAGAACATCAGCCAAAGCCCATCCCGATATCTCATCCTCATCGGCAAAAGCCATTTCGCCTTCCGGCAAGGCATAGCCATACCACTGCAACACACGAGCCAGCATGGCACACATTTCCTCACGGGTGATCTCTTTGGTAGGCTTGAAGCTACCATCGGTATATCCGTTTACGATTCCCTGTTCCGTTCCCCACGAAAGAGCATCTGCATACCATTCTTCTGTTGCATCTGGGTAAACCGCAGCCGTTTCATAGGACATATCCACACCCAGTTTCTCAATCAAACGATAGAGAACCGTAATAAACATCGCTCTGTTAACCCCAGTTGAGGGGGCAAAAATGTAATTACCCATGCCATGAAACAATCCCTCTGTCACAGCGCGATCTACAGTCGGTGCGTACCATTCTTCAGTAGGAACATCCCGGAACAAGTTGCCGTTCGTAGTAACATAAATGGATTCTTCCGGTCCGGTGGCGCCGGGACCCATTACACGATAGCGGAGCATACCGTCAAACAGTTCTATCGGTTCGGTATAGATCAAGCTATTTCCACCAGCAGGACTCTTGTCTACAGTATACCGAATATCTGTATTCAGATTAGGATTATGCATGACCACCTTATCATTCAGAATCTCAAAATCCACAGGCTGTAGGACAGGCGCTGTAGATGCTGTAAAAGCAGCTTCCCCACTGCGACTACCGTTTAAGTTATACGCAGCAACTGCACGGATACGGGTGCCGGGAGCAACCTGCATAGGTCCTATATATTTCTGAGTGCTATATATAGGATTCGATCCGTCCAACGTATAATAGATGGAAGCGCCTTCTTGTGCAGTCATCACTACATTTCTGCTACCATAAGAATCCACTTCATAAATTTTAGGTGCTTCTACAGAACCCAGATCCGTTCCTGCTGGCTTACAGTAATAGATTTTTTCCCCGGGTGTCAGTTCCTTTCCTCTGCGGCGGAACAATTCGTTAAGGGTTACAAATTCATAGCCATAGCTTTTAAGGGTATCAATGGCAGATAAAATACCTGTAACCGTTGTACCGTAGATATCATGTACAAGAACGATAGCCCCATCAAAAGAGCCGGACACAACTCGATTTGCTACCGTATAAGAATTCAGATCTCTCCAATCATAAGGATC
>JAZSAO010000043.1:0-17089 GCA_045601945.1 Faecousia sp.
GACATTTGCGTTGTTCAGTACACATTATATACGACGAGGCAATCTGATAGCAGGAAAGGGATTAACGAAAGAGGTTTTACCCCTCGACGAAAGGGACGTGATCATATGAAACATATTCTTATTACCGGTGGCAGCCGTGGGATCGGAAGAGCCGCTGTAGAGCATTTCAGCGCAAAGGGTTATGATGTCAGTTTTTTTTACCACACAAGGAAGGAGGAAGCAGAGGCCCTCAGTCAAGCCACAGGGGCCAAGGGGATTTGCTGTGATGTAGCATGTGAGGAACAGGTCCGCCAGGCGGTGTCTCAGCTTCCTCCTGTAGATATTCTGATTAATAATGCAGGACTAAGTCATTATGGATTGATCTCGCAAACCACATCCCAAGAGTGGGACCGACTCTTTGCGGTCAATGTAAAAGGAATCTATCACTGTGTCAATGCTGTCTTGCCCTATATGTTATCCAAACAGAATGGGTGCATTATTAATGTGTCTTCTATGTGGGGGCAGGTGGGTGCCTCCTGCGAGGTCGCTTATTCTGCCACAAAAGGGGCGGTTATCGCTTTGACAAAAGCGCTGGCGCAAGAATTGGGACCATCCGGGATCCGTGTAAACTGTGTGGCACCGGGGGTGATCCTGACGGATATGGTGGGGAATCTATCCGAAGAAACATTGAAAGATTTGGCTGATGATTGCCCTCTGGGACGCAATGGAAAACCGGAAGAGGTGGCTGAAGCAATGGCATATTTAGCGGAAGCATCCTTTGTGACGGGACAGATTTTAGGCGTTAATGGAGGCTTTGTGCTTTCTTGATAATTTTGCCACAAGATGTAGGCTCTTGCCAAAATTATGGTTGGAAATTTTGCTTTATTTCATAGCTTATCCTTCTTGCTCCGAAAGCGGAAATGTGATATACTCAAATGACAGCACTATAAAGGAACTGTTGTTTCTTCTCCTTGCATTCATAAGGAGAAAACATAGGTCGGTATCATGGTTGCAGAAGGCGTTTTATAGAGGTATGTGGAGAAGGAGAAAAATATATGGAAGCGATCACCTTAACAAGTGAAGAAATAAGGATGTTATTGTCTTGTAGATGTACGGACGGAGTACAGTTATATTTATATCGTAAAGCAGGAGAGCCGTTGGAACTTGCTATGGCGGCACTGGAGTTCTCTGCGGAACGGATGCGTGCGGCATCTGACCAGCTTCGGCTAATGGGTTGCTGGGATACCGGTGGAGCACCTAAGGCTGCGCCTCCTGAAAAACCGCGCTACTCGGAAGAGGAATTGGAGATTGCTATGAAAACTAAGGATAGCAATTTCTCTAAATTTGTGGGAGAGGCGCAGCGCCGTTTGGGAAGAACCTTGTCTACAGAGGAACTGAAAATCCTGTTAGGATTTTTGGACTATTTGCGGATGCCTACGGAGGTTGCGGCATTACTTCTGTCATTCTGCGTGGAGCGTAATCGTAAAAAAGGAATGCGGGCACCGTCTATGCGCACTGTAGAAAAAGAAGCATATCATTGGGCAGATGAAAACATCGACAGTATGGAGTCTGCGCTACGTTACATACAGACCCAAAATCAGATCCAGTCCCGTGTCAGCCGTTTGCGTACTATGATGCAAATCGACGGTCGTAAGCTGACCGCGGCGGAGGAACAATATTTGGTTAAATGGATTCAGATGGGATTCCCCGATGATGGGATTCAACTTGCCTATGAAAGAACCTGCCTAAATACCGGTGGGTTAAAATGGGCGTATATGAATTCCATTCTTACCTCATGGCATGAGAAGAACCTTCACACTATACAGGATATTACCGCAGGGGACACTATGCCCAATCGAAAGAGTGGAGGCAATGGCGGCAATAAGGGGAAGAAAGGTATTTTCCAGACACATGGAAAGACAACACTTACACCTTTGGAACGACAGGCAGTTGCCAGTGCTTTAGAGGAGGGATAAATTCATGGCTTACAGCGAACAGATTCTTCAGCGTGCTCGCGCCCGATTGGAGGATGCTCGTAGAGAACGAGAACGGGAAAACGAGCAACAACGTCAATTTGCTTATGAACGCTATCCTCGCCTTCCGGAAATTGAAAAGAGACTCCGTCTGACTATGACAAAGCTGATTGCCAATACCCTCCGATATGGAGAAGATCCTGCGGAAGCTGTAGCTGCCATTCGAGAGGAAAATTTGGCTCTCCAGAGGGAGAAAGAATGGATTCTGGACTCCGAAGATTTGGATTATGAATCGCCCATTTGCGGAACCTGCGGAGGTACAGGATATGTAGGTTCCAGTATGTGCACCTGCCTGTTGGAGCTGTGTCGCCAAGAGCAAAAGAAAGAGTTAACCAGCCTTTTAGGCAATGGGCGAGAGAGTTTTGACACATTCCGGATAGAATATTATCCCGATGAACCGGACGATGTTTTGGGAGTGAGTCCCAGACGGCTGATGACATCTAATTTTGTTATTTGTCGTAAGTATGCTACTACATTTGGACCGGGAACGGGGAATCTTCTGTTTGTTGGCCCGACCGGATTAGGGAAGACGTTTTTGTCTGCATGCATTGCCAGACAGGTGGCGGATCGAGGCTATAGTGTGGTGTACGAAACCGCAATTCGAGTTTTTGCGGATTTTGAGACAGAGAAATTTGCGCAGTATCAGGAAAACACAAGAGGCTTGACCAAAAAATATTTGGAATGCGATCTCTTGATCATTGATGATCTTGGAACGGAAATGACTACCCAGTTTACAATATCTGCATTATATCATATTATCAATACCAGAATGATGGAGAATAGATCCACTATTATTTCCTCAAATTTAAGTGATGATATATTTGAATCGAAATACTCTCCCCAGATTGCCTCACGAATCACAGGGGATTACCGCGTGATTAAGTTTGTGGGAAATGATATTCGCCAATTGAAAAAAGGAGTTAGTCTATGAAGGTTTTACTTTTAAATGGGAGTCCCCATGGGAAAGGATGTACTTATACGGCGCTTTCGGAGATTGCAAAAGTTTTGGAAAAGCATGACATCGAAACTGAAATGGTTCACATTGGAGCAAAGGTGATCTCAGGATGTTTGGGTTGCGGGAAGTGTAAAGGAGGCAATCCTTGCATTATCGATGATGATGTCAATGCCTTGGCAGAGCGGCTGGAGGAATTTGATGGAATGATCGTCGGTTCTCCTATTTACTATGCCGGACCCAGTGGACAGTGTACTGCTTTCTTGGACCGTTTGTTCTATTCTGCCTCTTCTAAATTGAAAGGAAAACCCGGTGCAGCAATCGTTTCTTGTCGTAGAGGCGGTGCAAGTTCCGGTTTTGATCGTCTTAACAAATATTTCTCTATCTGCTCTATGCCGATTGTGACTTCTCAGTATTGGAATCAGGTTCACGGTAACACTGCCGAAGAGGTTTTGCGAGATGAAGAGGGGATGCAGACAATGCGTACTTTGGCAGAAAACATGGCTTGGCTACTCAAATGCATTGAAGTAGGGCGAAAAGTAGGTGTTCCCGAACCTTTGGATGAGCCTAAAGTTCGCACAAATTTCATTCGCTGAGATCGGGAGTGAGACAAAGCTATGAGAGTACATGAGTCAGCAGAGAATTATTTGGAAACGATTTTGATATTAAAAAATAGATTGGGTGCGGTACGTTCCATTGATATTGCCAATGAATTGGAATATTCTAAACCCAGCGTTTCTGTTGCCATGCGTCACTTGCGAGAAGAGAATTTGATTGCGGTAGATAGTAGTGGATATATTACGCTGCTCCCCAAAGGAAAGGACATTGCAGAGCGTATCTTTGAACGTCATGAACTTCTGACCTCGTGGCTGGTTCAACTGGGGGTTCCGAAAAACATAGCTTCCGAGGACGCTTGCCGTATTGAACATATAATCAGCGAGGAAAGCTTCGAGGCGTTAAAAAACCATGTAAATCGTTTATAATAAAAAGCTATCTCAGACGATTTTCTGAGATAGCTTTTTAGAATTCTTTTGGGGTTAGCCTAAAGTCGCAAGGAGGACAGCTTTGATCGTATGCATACGATTTTCTGCTTCATCGAATACAATGGATTGCTTGCTTTCAAAAACTTCGTCAGTAACTTCCAGCGCATCCAGCTGAAACCGCTGACCGATCTCTCTGCCGATACCGGTGTTAAGATCATGGAAAGCAGGGAGGCAGTGCATAAACACGGCTCCTTCACCGGCATTTTTCATTATTTTGCAGTTGACTTGGTAGGCGAGCATTTTGTTAATTCTTTCTTCCCATGCGTCCAGTGGTTCGCCCATAGAGACCCAGACATCTGTATAGATCACATCGGCGCCTTTGGTAGCTTTCATGGGATCGGTCTCGAAGGTAATGGTAGCACCGCTATCATTGCAAATCTCTTGGCATTGTGTAACCAGCTGGGGGTTGGGGAAATATCCTTCGGGACCGCAGGCAACGAAGTGAAGACCTAACTTTGCACAGCCGATCATTAAGGAATTTGCCATATTGAAACGACAATCCCCCATGAATACCAGCTTTTTGCCCTTTAGACTTCCCAGATGCTCTTGTATGGTAAGTAAATCCGCAAGAACCTGTGTAGGATGGTATTCATTGGTTAAGCCGTTCCATACGGGAACTCCTGCGTACTTTGCAAGTTTTGTTACGATGTCCTGTCCGAAACCGCGGTATTCGATACCATCATAGAGCCTGCCCAGTACGCGAGCGGTATCTGCGATGGATTCTTTCTTGCCGATTTGCGAGCCGGAGGGATCAAGGTAGGTCACTTGCATTCCAAGGTCATAGGCAGCAACCTCAAAGGAGCAACGTGTGCGAGTAGAATTTTTTTCAAAAATCAGAGCAATGGTTTTACCTCGGAGACTATCATGGGGAATGCCGTTCTTTTTTTTAGCTTTTAATTCAGCGGCTAAGTCGATTAGATTGGTGATTTCATCCGGCGTGAAATCCAGCAGAGTTAAAAAATGTTTTCCTTTTAAGTTCATGACGACCTCCCTTGTATAAATAAAAGACGAAACATAAAGTGTGTGTTCTTATAAATTATACGTTATTCCTGTATATATATTCATCCTGATTATAGCGGTTTTTTGAAAAAAAGCAAGAGGGGAAATGAGATAATAGATAATATTCTTATGATTTCACTGCAAATCAATAGAAAATGGCAAAAAATGTGGTGAAAACGAAACAGAGGCCACCCACAATCGGTAGCCTCTGTCATTCGGAATATTTATGATTTTAACTAATATATATTTATTTGCAATTTACGTTTCGGAATGGAGTGCAACACGGTCTTGATAAATCTCCCAAAGATCGTCGCTCAAACCATAAAGCAAGCGGCTGGCATAGTATTCTCCGCGATAGTGTTTGTGGAACCGAAGTTGGAGAAGAAATTCATCACATTCCTCCGGACAATCTCCGTAATTGATAAAGGTATGACTATCTTGTGCCACCCATGTTTCGCATCGGATCTCTCCACCGCAGAATGGACAGGGAAAGCATTTGATCTCATCGTCATGGAGGGCGTCGTGTATGGAGGCGTAGGTCTTAGCGTAGGGAGGGAGAGCGTGTGCCGGAGCGGCATATTCTTCCAAATATTGATCTAAATCCAAATAGGCGCAGATTTTGGCAGTGTTCTTTGCATCATGGAGGGCATCGTGAGAAATATCACCTTTTAGATTCAGGATTTCCAATGCATGATCCAGAGAACAACGATTAGAACTGCGCATGATTTCTCTGCCAAAGATTCGTTGAATATCATAACACACAGGAAGGTGCGCACAATCTATGCCATGGAGAAGCATATTTTCTATTAAAACTGGCATATCGCTCATGCTCCATGTCATGTAGGCATAATTGCTGCCGCACCACTGCGTAAATTGCTTGTAGGCCTCCGGGAAGTATGGGGCACCCTCTAAATCTTTGTTTCGAATATGGGTTAAAGCAGAAATTTTATTGTGCAGTTTCTGATAGTAGGTGGGGCGAATATACAGTCGTAATTCATCTATAACCTCAAAAGCATCATTTAGCTTGACAGCACCGATTTGTATGATCTCACCGCTGAGATAGAGTGGGTCAGTGATGATAGCCTCAGGCGTATGGGGTTGATTCCATTCCAAATCAAATATAATATAATCCATATCTTTCTCCTATAAGGGTGTTTTTTAACATGAATGGATCAGAAGCGTGATCAGTGAATCAATAAAAGATTTAGGGGCTAAAAAGAAAGGATAACGGTCAAAACAGTGAAATCTGATCGATATCTTCTTGTGGGGCATCAGAAACTTTTTGCCATTGGGTAGACGTACTGCGTGTACCGGGGACCATTTCCAATAGACCCTTATCCTTCAACTGAATGAAGATCTGTTTCATGCGATTAGCATCGGTAATGCCTGTCAGTTCACGGGCAATGGCATTGGTGATAGTACGATGTTCATTCAAATATTCCAGAACCAGACTTTGTGCATCGGCAAGACGTTCGTGCCCCAGAGTTACGATAACACTGTTATCTCCTTGTCGTAGGGTGGGACTTTGAAGTCCTGCATCTCGAAGGGCGCGGAAGGCTCTGCGTAATCCCTTTCCCAAATCGCAGGAAGGAGAAGGTGCGACCTCCCCCATAAGACGCATGATCTTGGGATTCCGCACTCGCTGCTCTGCGATTCGTGTGGCAGGATCCAAGTAAGAAAGGAACGCGCCGGGACTTTCGATCTCAATACGGTTAGTGAAAATGCGGATTTGAATATCTCTGGGAATGCTGTAATCTCTGTGTAGAACAGCGTTGCCGATGAGTTCCCTAAGGGCTTCGACAGGGTAACAAGTGGGACGAAGTCCGTCGGTGCCTAAAACCTCGCTTTGATCCAGAATTTGTGCGATTGCAGCTAAAGTTTTGGGGACTAATTGAGAGAGCGGCCCTTCGATGGAAATGCTCTGATCTTCCGGGAAATCATCACGCTGCTCCTTGCGTTCATCACTGCAATAACGGAGAATTCGTATTCCGCAACGGTGTGGCAACATTGCTTGCGGTACATCTGCATATAGCAGAATTGCGGCTACACGAAGCTGATTGTAGGAATTGATCAAAAAACGAGACCGAAGGTAGTCATAAGCACTTTCATAGGGACCGGCAACATCTAATGCGTTGCGGAAAGCCTTCTGGAACAGGAGATCTTCTAATATGTACTCTGTCAGTTCGTCTTCGTAGGAGCATAGCCCCTTTTCCCAACGGAGGCTACGAAGCCGCTCCGGATTGCCGCAAACCTGATCTTTGCCATCGACTCGGATATAGGCGGCACCGTCTTTGGCACAGAGGAGTCCTGCAGTACGACAGAGGGTGATTTGTAGAACGCATCCACCACATAACAGGGTGTATAGGGTTAGAGAATATAAGTGTGACAGGGGGAGGAACTCTCGAAGGATGGGTATGATTTTCTCTGCCTCCTCTGCAGTGGAAAAGGGAGAAAACTCCGGTTCGCCTGTGCTGTTAAGGCGTATACCTAAGTACAGTTCGCCACCATTGCTGTTGGCAAGGGCAGACAGGGAGACGGACCATTGGGCAACAGATGCGCAGGCGCTATGAAAGCTATGGAAATCGTCGGAGGGAAGGGTCAGAAGTTTCTTTTCTTCTTCTGTGGACAGGGCCTTTCTTTGCAGCAAAGATGCCATAAACGCACACTCCTTCGCAGATCTTATACAAAAGACTTTTTGCAATCGTATTATATCACTTTTGTAAGATAAAAACAAGTTACATACCTTTATTTTTGGGAAAATCTATGATATAATTTTAAAATCATTATGCAAGTTGAAAGGAACTGTTGCTTATGAAAAAGATCGTTGCATTTGTTTTGGTATTAACTGTGATCACCGGAATGCTTGTGGGTTGTGTGCCCGGTGGAGAAACAACAGCGCCGACTACGGAACTACTGCCCTATGAAAATCATAAGGGGCTTCGTTTCTTGACAGATCGGTACGAAGAAGGCATCGGTTGCTTTACTTTATTTTCGGAGTCTCGTATCTTTGCTGTAACCACAGAAACGGAGTCCATTCTGTAATATGCTGCCTTTTTAGCGGAGCAGTTTGCAGCAGCCGGCCTTCCGACCGACACCCTTATGACTGTGGCTTACGGTGCAGTGGAGCAGAGTAATGCAGGAGATATTCTCTTGATTCCGGATGCATCCCTTGGAGAAGAAGCCTATCAGATAACTGTTGATGCAGAGCGGATTTCTTTGTCAAGTGGCGGTGAGCGAGGCTTTATGTATGGCGTCTTTATGCTGATCAAGGCATTCCGTGCCAATGGAGGAATGACCCTGGGCGCTTGTACCATTGCCGATGCCCCGGATGCAGGGGAACGTGTTGTCATGCTGGACTGCGGACGGAAATATTACACGAAGGATTGGATCTGCAATTTTATCCGTCAGAGCGCATATATGGGATATAATGCCATTGAACTCCGTTTCTCCGAGGACCAGGGGACTCGTTTTGATATTTGGGATCCGGAGTATTATAAGACCAATGTAAACGGTAATGACTTCTCTTGGATCTGCGGTGGTTATGTAGGTAGCTGGGTCAAGGATATCTACCATGACTATGAGGACAAGAATAAGTACCTCCGCGCTCGTGAGATCCATGAAATTATGATGGTGGCAGAGGAATATAACATGGACGTGATCCCTGCCTTTAACGGCCCCGGTCACTGCCAGTATCTCTGCCGTGCTTATGGGAATAACGCAACCCTCTCTCTGAAATTCAATTATAAGGGCAAAACGTATTACTACCGTGGCATTGTGAATGAGGAGAACAAACTTCTGACAGGTTCTGCTCTTACAGAGGAGTATCCCCATGCTACCTTTAACGGTATCTTAGCAGGAAACCATATTACTTTAGATGTGACGAACCCTTACGGTCGAGCCTTTGTTCTCGCAGTTGTAGAGGACTATGGACGCTTCTTTAAGCAATACGGTTGTGAAGTGATCCATATCGGCGGTGACGAAGTACGTCTCCATACCAATGGCTACGGTTCCGTGGATTGGACGGACTATGTACAGCCGGGCTACAGCAAGTACGACACCTGTATCGATTACATCAACGAAGAAACTGCGATGCTGAAGGAAATGGGATATCGTGTCCGTGCATACAATGATTTTATGGATTATGTATCCGACGATCCCGATTACGATCAGCATATTGAATATGATCCCGATATCGAACTGAGCTACTGGATTGCGAACTACGATCTGGAAACAGCCGCTCCCTTGGATCACTGGCTGGGACAGCGGAAAATCTATAATTGTCTGCAGAATTACTGCTACTATGCCCTTTGCGAGAATGATTTGGGTCAGGACGGACGTAGTGAGAAGACCCATCACTGGGACTTCTACTACAGCACCGAGGATCGGATCTATGAGTACTGGAATCCTACGGTATTCCAATGGCCTGAGGATCCCGGTGAGGGTTGGATCGTAGAGCCGGAACAGGTATCCGGCGGCTATTTCCTGATCTGGTGCGACAATGCTGCCCAGAGCACAGAAGAAGAAATTTGGAACGGCATTGATGAAACCGGAACCTATAATGTCATGGATCGTATGTGGTCCAATATCTCCAAAATGTGGAACTATGATCTCAACGAGACGTTATCCTTTGAGGACTTCTGTGCCCTGCGAGACAGCTTTGGAGATTTCCCCGGATTCAAAGGCTGTAGCGAAAAACCGTAAAATTTACACCACCTTCTGTTTACAAATGAGAACTTATGTGCTATAATGAGCATAAGAACGTTTGTGCGGAAGGTGGTGCTTTTTTGGAGATCAAAAAATCTTGCGGAAAAACATATATTGCCATTGACCTGAAAAGTTTTTATGCTTCTCAGGAGTGTGTATCCCGGGGATGGGATCCCTTGACCACAAATTTGGTAGTTGCAGATGCCTCTCGAACGGATAAGACGATCTGTCTGGCGGTAACGCCTGCACTGAAGACATTCGGTGTTCCCGGCAGACCCAGACTCTTTGAGGTAGAAGAGATTTTGCGGCAAAAGAATGCCCTCAGACGGGGCCAGGCTCCCGGACGGCAGTTTCGAGGGAAATCCTGCTGCCTCACAGAGTTGGAGACGGATCCTTCTTTGGAGATCGATTTTCATATTGTACCCCCACGCATGGGCCACTATGTGGAATGCAGCACCAAAATTTATGAGGTGTATCTAAAGTATGTCGCACCGGAGGATATTCATGTATATTCCATTGATGAGGTATTCATTGATGCAACACCCTATCTTCATGGCTACGATCATTCTGCAAAAGCCTTTGCAAGAAAGCTGATTTATGATGTGCTGGAGACTACAGGGATCACTGCTACGGCAGGGATCGGCACAAACTTATATCTTGCCAAGATCGCTATGGATATTGTTGCCAAGAAAATGGAAGCAGATGCTTTTGGTGTTCGGTTGGCAGAATTAAATGAACGGACTTATCGGGAAAAGTTGTGGGATCACAGGCCTCTTACAGATTTTTGGCGGATCGGAAGAGGCATTGCCAAAAAACTGGAAACGCATCGGATGTATACCATGGGAGATATTGCCCGGTGCTCTGTAGGTCGGGCAGACCAATACCATAACGAAGAACTTTTATATAAGCTATTTGGAGTCAATGCAGAGTTGCTGATTGACCATGCATGGGGATGGGAGCCTTGTACCATTGCAGACATCCGGGCCTACAAACCTGCAAGTAACAGTCTGACTTCCGGACAGGTTTTACACCACCCCTACTCCTATGAGAAAGCGGCTCTTGTTTTGCGAGAGATGACAGACAGTCTTGCAATGGATCTGGTGGAAAAATCTCTGGTTACAGACCAGCTTGTGCTGACCGTGGGGTATGACCGAGAGAGTCTTCGGGACGGCACATATGAGGGGGAAATCGTAAGCGATCACTACGGGAGAGCCGTTCCCAAGCAGGCTCATGGAACGGTGAATCTGAAACGATGCTGTTCCTCTTCGAGACGAATGACAGAAGCTGTCATGGAACTGTATAGACGGATTGTTGATCCCCGATTGTTGGTGCGACGGCTGAATTTGTCAGCTACGAGAGTAAGAAAACCTAAGACGGTGGAGAACGAAGTAATTCAGCTTAGCTTGTTTGACGATCCCATTCAAAAGGATGAGGAAGCAGAAATCGCACGTTTGGAGAGGGAACTGCGACAACAGAAGGCGATCCTTCACATTCGTCAAAAATTTGGTAAGAATGCGATTCTCAGAGGTATGAACTTAGAAGAGGGAGCGACGGCTATAGAACGGAACGGGCAGATCGGTGGCCATAAGGCATAAGGAGAAAGAACGATGTGCGGAAAATACGATGATATTATAGATCTGCCTCATCCTACGTCTTTGCGACACCCTCGGATGTCTCTGACGGATCGGGCGGCACAGTTTTCTCCCTTTTCTGCCCTTGTGGGCTATGAGGATGCCATTGCAGAAAGTGGACGTTTGACCCAGAATGTGCATATTTCGGAGGAACAGGAGAAAGAACTGCTGGATAGAAAGCTACGGTTTCTCCGTGATCATAAGGGAACAATGATTTCTGTGACCTACTTTTGCCCCGATGATCGTAAGGAGGGAGGCTCTTATTTGCAGATTGCAGAAAAAGTTCTCTATGTGGACGGAGAAAAGCAGCTTCTGATTACAGAGAATTGTATGATTCCTATGGGTTCGATCAGAGAACTCCATATTCCGGAAATGGACCTATAGGGGAAGAAAATTTACTTTTCATCAATGATATCTTTGCTTGAAGAAAGAAAAATGATGAAATTAGAAAAATAAAGGTTGAAAAAACAGAAATCTTCGTATATAATGCTTAATAGGACAGTACAATACTGACCGGAAAGGAGTCATAAAGGATTTATGGATATTAAGAAGAAAATCGAAGAAATCGTAGAAAAGATCAAGTCCAATGCCTCTCTGAAGGAAGAGTTCGCCAAAGATCCCGAAAAGACCATCGAAAAGCTTCTGGGCGTAGATATTCCCGACGGTGCAGCGGATAAGATCATCAGCGGTGTAAAGGCCGCGCTTACCGGTGATAAGCTGGCAGGTTTTGCAGGGAAACTAAAGGGCTTGTTCTGATCTTTTTGCCATTAGAAATACTACACTATCGTTCGTACGGCTGTAAAACAGCCATAAATTATACACTATAAAGAATAGGAGATCATGTTATGGGTAAATTTGTAATTCGTGCTACCAACACCGGTGTTAAGTTCGATCTGAAGGCAGGCAACGGCGAAGTCATTGCTACCTCCGAAGTCTATGCCAGCGATGCATCCTGCCGCAAGGGCATTGAGAGCGTTATCAAGAATGCTCCTGTTGCAAACATCGAAGATCAGACTGCAGAAGAGATCGTTGCCGCTAAGTGCCCCAAGTTCGAGATCTACACCGATAAGTCCGGCGAGTTCCGCTTCCGCCTGAAGGCTACCAATGGTCAGATCATTGCTGTCAGCGAAGGCTACAAGGCTAAGGCATCCTGCGAAAACGGCATTGCTTCTGTTAAGAAGAACGCTCAGGAAGCTGAGATCGTTGATACCAGAGAATAATCACGCATAAATATTGATCAGCCATACATACTGTCACTGCTGCAAAGTCTACGGACTTTGCAGCAGTATCTTTGGGAGGGAAAACTATGAAGGATCGAATCGGCGAAGTCGCATCTTCTCTGTTTGATGGAATTACAATCGAGGATCGTCGCGCTGTTTTGGGATGTGTCGGATATCGGGTACGATCTTTTTCTAAGGGAAGTTTTATCGCTCTTGAAGATGAGACTTTTGACCATATCGGAATTATTCTTTCCGGTGCGGTAGACATGGTTAAGGAGGATCTCTGGGGAAATCGTACCATGCTTTTGAGAATGAAGAAAAATGAGGTTTTCGGAGAGACCTTTGCTTGTGGTCGGGACCGGACATCATCTGTTACCTTTATAGCATCGGAGGCGGCGGAGGTCTTATTTATGCCTTTTCAGCGGATCATGCACAGTTGTACAATGTCCTGTGCATTCCATCATCGTTTGACCGGAAATATGGTGGGGATCATGGCAAATAAGAACCGGGAGTTGATGCGCAAGGTTGAGGTTGTTACCAAACGTACTACTCGGGAGAAGTTGTTGGCATATTTGTCTATTCAAGGTCAGATCCAAGGGGCGACCACTTTTGAGATCCCGTTGAACAGAGTTGAGTTGGCAGAGTATCTATGTGTAGACCGTAGTGCGATGACACGGGAACTCCTAAAAATGAAGCAAGAGGGTCTTCTTGACTTTCAAAAGAACCGATTTACGATGATGTAAAAATAACCGACCGGTGTTGCATATATCACATCGGTCGGTTTCTTTTCGGATTATACTGTAGGAGAAAGGAGGGATCCCATATGTTAGAAGGATGCCAGGGAAAACCCCGTACCCCAACCATTATTGAAAAAGTATGCCCCAATTGCGGAACTCTGATCGAACTGTTTTCCATCGATAGTCAGATGCCCTGCGAGAAGTGCGGCTTTGTTGCTTATAACGATACACTTAGTTGTGTACAATGGTGCCAGTACGCCAGACAGTGTGTCGGTGACGAGATGTACGAACACATGATGGAAATTTTAGCAGCCCAAAAGGCGCGGAAGCAGAAGGGGGAAGACACATGATACGCAGGATCATTACCATTGATGAGAAGAAATGCAATGGCTGTGACCTCTGTGCCAAAGCCTGTCACGAGGGTGCCATTGGTATGGTCGATGGCAAAGCGAAGCTTCTTAGAGAAGATTATTGCGACGGATTGGGAGATTGCCTTCCCGCTTGTCCCATGAATGCCATATCCTTTGAGGAAAGGGAGGCACCGGCCTATAATGAGGCGGCTGTTTTAGCGGCAAAACGGAGCAAGAGAATTTCGGACTTCGAAGCCGATGTACCATCACAGCTTACCAATTTCCCGATACAGCTGAAGCTGGTACCGGAAGGGGCTCCCTACTTTGAAGATGCAGACTTGTTGATTGCAGCAGACTGTACTGCCTTTGCTTACGGTAACTTCCATGGGGACTTTATGAAAAACAAAGTAACCCTAATAGGCTGTCCCAAACTGGATGCCGCCAACTATGCCGAAAAGCTGACCCGACTTTTTCAACAACATAGGATTCGCTCTGTTACCGTGGCCCGTATGACCGTTCCTTGTTGTGGTGGTTTAAGCTATGCGGTTCAAACTGCGATAGAAAACACCGGAAAGGATATCCCTCTGACCATTGCAACCATAACTCCTGACGGCAGAGTGATCTCTTGAGAGAAAAGAAAACCTCTCCTTTCGGAATCGTTCCGACGATTCCGGAAGGGGAGGCTGTTTTGGTTGGGAGGGGCTACGGAATTACTTGTTAGGGACTGCGCCGATCCGCTCCAAAAGGGGAAGGTGGTCTGTGGCAGAGAATCCATGTTCCAGAATATCGGCAGGATTTTGACCGTGGAAATCCGAGGCGGCGGAGGGGAGAAGACCGTATTGTGCAGCAAGTGCCTTTAGGGCAGCTCTCTGTTCCCGGTCATAGGGACCATAGTTGACCTCCATACCACCGTCACCGTGACAGAGTCTGCGGAAATCGGAAAGAAGTTTGTGCTGATCGCTTTCAGACAGAAGATAATAGTACAGATGGGCTAAGACCGGAAGACCCTGTGCTGTTTGAATTGCAGAGACCGCCTGTTCTAAGCTAACATATTTCAGGGGATTGGGTACAAAGGCTCTCCGCTCACCGTGGGCGCCGATGTATAGATCAAAGGCTTCATTTACAGAGGATACATAGCCCTTTTCAGCCATAGCGGCCGCAATGGTCATTCGTCCTAAATGGGAGGTTTCCGGATGCCGTGCCTGTAATTCTTCATAAGTGCCGGGATAAATGTCCCAATGGCTCAACTTTTTCAGAATGGCTTCGATATAGGGGCGGCGATCGGGTTGGTTCTGCTTGAGGATCTGCTCCATGGCGGGGCAGTAGGGATCGAATCCCAGAGCAACTACATGGAGCTCTATTTCTCGATCAGAGGAGATGGGATGGAGACAACTGACTTCGCAGCCTTGAATGAGGTGGATGTGGGGATATGCTTTCTGTAGTTGGGGCAGTTCTTTGCAGCTTCGGTTGTGATCCGTAATTGCCATTGTGCGGATGCCGGCCTTTGTAGCCCGATCCAAAAGCTGCTGAGGGGACAGATTTCCATCAGATAGATGGGTATGGGTATGGAAATCGATAAAGTGATCGTTCAAGATAATTCCCTCCTTCGTAATTTATCTATAAAATAATTAGCCTATATAATACGGAAAATAGTTATGAATGTCAATAGAAAAATTGACCTTTTTATACTATATAATGTCTATTTTCTATGATTTTTCTGTTTACATAGACAAATGGGAAAAATGTATCTATTTTAAGAATTATGCTTCCAAAATGAGAAAATTTGTGATATACTATAAAAGAATGGAGTGTTTTAGGCTTCTTTCAATCCTTTGTGTGATAGGATGATAATATGACTAACAAAATAAAGAAAAAGAAAAAAGAAAAATGGATGAAATTCCGACATCGAGTGGTCCGGAATATTGCGTTTCCGGTAATCCATCTTTACTCCCGATGGAAGTATGGTGTACAAATCGAAAAGTTTAAGGCTCAGGGAGATCGCCCCTATTTGATCCTATACAATCACCAAACTGCTTTTGATCAATTCTTTGTGGGTCTTGCTTTTAAAGGACCGGTATATTACTTGGCAAGTGAGGATCTGTTCTCTAAAGGCTGGGTATCCACGCTCCTCCGTTGGGCAGTTGCCCCCATTCCCATCCGTAAGCAATCTACAGATGTGACGGCTGTTATGAACTGTATGCGTGTCGCTCGTGAGGGCGGTACCATCGCTATTGCACCTGAGGGAAACCGAACTTTCAGCGGTAAAACCATGTATATGAATCCGGCTATTGCAACCCTTGCAAAGCGGCTGAAAATGCCTATCGCTTTGTACCGTGTCGAGGGCGGTTTCGGTGTCCATCCCCGTTGGAGCGATGGCCTGAGAAAGGGAAAAATGCGTAGCTATGTGAGCCGCGTGATTGAGCCGGAGGAATTTGCGGACATGGATCCCGATGACCTTCTGGCTATGATCGAAGAAGGTCTCTATGTTGACGAAGGAAAGGCTGACGGCATTTTCCGCTCCGATCGTCGTGCAGAGTATCTGGAACGTGCCATTTATGTTTGTCCCCACTGTGGTTTTGCTAAGTTCGAAAGCCAAGGGAATGATATCCGTTGTACAAGCTGTGGGATGACGGTTCATTATGGAGAGGACAAAAAGCTGACATCCGATGACAAGTCGTTCCCCTTTGAATTCCTGACTCAATGGTACGAGTATCAGGAGAAATTTGTGAATCAAACGGATCCTGACGCCTATTTGACAAAGCCTTTGTTCCGGGACCGTTCTTCCTTAAGTCTGGTTCACGTAGAAAAGAAAAAGGAGACTCTGTATAAAGATGCTTCTGTAGCACTTTATGGTGACCGTATTGTAATGAATGAGGGAGAAAAGGATCAGCGGATCTTCGCCTTTGAGGAATTGTCTGCAGTTTCGGTTCTTGGTCGGAACAAGGTGAATCTTTACTTTGGCAAGGAACTGTATCAGCTGAAATCCGACAAACGATTCAACGGCTTGAAGTATGTTAATATCTACTACCGTTACAAAAATGTTAAAGGAGGAAATCCGAATGGAGAATTTTTGGGACTATAGTGTGTGGGGTACATTGAATGTGGTTGCCGCCCTTTTGGCAGCCCTCTTAGGTGCCAATATTATTAAGAAATCCATTAAACCTCTGCAGGCTTCCTTAATCCCCACATCTGTATTGGGAGGACTTCTGCTTCTGGTTATTTCCGCACTGTACAAGCTTTGCTTCAATAAGGAACTCTTCGATGCGGCACTTTTTGGGGGAGAAGGCACAAAGACACTGGAAATGCTGACCTATCATTGCCTTGCTTTGGGTTTTATTGCCTCTACATTTAAGACCTCTGACGGAAAACTCACCAAACAGCGTTCAGTAGAGATTTTAAATACCGGTATTACCACGGTTTCTACATACCTTCTTCAGGCGG
>JAZSAO010000044.1:0-3572 GCA_045601945.1 Faecousia sp.
AGGTGTAGTTTGCTACCTCGTTGTAGAGCCAAATACCGGTGCTGTCCGAGAGGATCTCTACCAACTTGACAACATCCCCCTGAAGATTCAGGATGTAGTAATATGTGTTAAAGGTATGTCCCCCATTGGCGGAGTATTTCAGGGCATAAGGCTGTCCACTATTGTCATAGAGGAAGTCTAAGACCTTTGCGGTAGAACCTGTGCCAATGGTTTCCCGTACAACCTTTCCGTTCTGGGTAACATAGGTGTGAAGCTCATTTTCTATAAGCTTGCTTGTGCGGATCCCGTCTTTGTCATAGTCATAGTAGATCCGGGTCTGGGCATCATCCTCACGATATACATGGGTCAGCTGTCTGCCGTTAGTCCACTCCATGTGATACTTCACCGGTGTGGTTCCGTTAGAACAGAGGGAACCGTTTTGGTAGAATACGGGATTTCCGCTGACGGCGGTTCCGCTCACGCCGGTGGCATTTGTGTAGGTCTGGCCTTCGTAGGCTATGGCAAGGCCATTGACGGAGGTCAGCATATCCTGCCATGCGGAGTTGGTATAGGAGTAGGACTTTGTTTGAGTGCCGTTTTCGGAAACCGTCAGGATATTACCGGCAGTATCATAGGTATATTCGATAATAATATCGTCACTATCTCCGCTGCCGTTGTAGTAAGTTTCCTTAATGAGCTGGTTATAATCGTCGTATTCGTAACTGACAATAGGATTGAAAGGATAGGTGCTTTGGGCAATTTCCGTAATATTTCCGACACCGTCATAGGTATACTTAGCACCCTCTAAGATTGAACCCTCTTCGTCACCCAATCGGACATTGCGGAATTGGATTTGGTTTGTGGTAATAGGGGCGCCATGAGAATTTACATCTGACCTATAAGCATACCGAGTATTTATAATCGGCGTTCCGTGCTTGTCGGTAGCCTGCACCTGTTTTGCCCGTTTCAGAGCATCGTAGGTAAAGGACAGAATATCCCCGGTTGCCGTAGTCACGGTGGCAAGAGAGCCGTCCTGAGGCGTTCCTTCCGGTACGGTTTCTCCTTCTTCTGCAGGGTCGTTGTAGGTGTAACGCTCGGAATAGGGAGTTCCCTCTACAATCCAATTCTGTTCTGTTAAACGGCTATACTCGTCATAAATCTGCTCGATGCTCTGGATCAGGTTTCCACTTCCGTCATACTCATAGCTGCGGATAGGTCTGCCGAGAGAATCATACTCGAAGGTATAGCTGCCCTTCTCCACAGCACCGTCTCCATAGGTGATCTTCGCCAGATTTCCTTCGGCATTGTATGTATTGCAGATATATCTACCACTATTATATTCTACCCTTGTAATTCTGTCAAGAATATCGTAGGTGAACTCTGCGTAATCCGTTCCTGCAGCATCTGCATCTCCGTAGTACTCCTTTTCCAAGTGCCCATTGTTGGCAGCGTATACATATTCTGCTAAGGTGATAGAGCCGGTATATATATCTTTATCTTGTCCCCGGCTTACGGTAACAGCGGTTTTTTGGCCCCAGTCGTTTCTTTCGTAGGAATATTTCTGCCAGCTTTCGGAGGTGCCGTTTACGGTACTCTTTCGCTGTGTTGCGGAATGTGTGCCGTTGACATAATCGTATACCAATTGGGTGGCGTAGACCCATTTTCCGTTGGCATCTCTTCCCAGTGGATCCTGGGCGGTTCCGATCTGTCGGTTATTCCAATCGTCGAATTGGTTTATAACCGTTACGGCTGTACCGTAGGTTCCGCTTTCAATGTCTCGATCCGGATAGGTTTCTATGCTGAGCACATTTCCGCTGTAAGCACTGTAGGTGTAGGATACCTTGTTCCCATCAGCATCGTAGATGTGACGGGTATGGTTTTTGTCCTGGGTAGAAACAGCACTGCTTTCCATTTGCAGCTTGTTTCCGTCGTCCTTCATCACAGAGCCTGTTCCATTTCCTGCGGTATCATAGGTATAGGTTGTAGTAACACCGTCTACAAAAGCGGTTTTTACAGCGTGCTCATCATAGTAGGTATATTCATATTCCACGCCCGTGGAGGAAGTGTAGCTCATCAGGTCGGCACCGACGTACGTGTAGCCTTCTTCACCTAAACCAGTTTCTTCCGAGGACTCAGGTTTCCCGTTTTCGTCATACTCGTATCTCCGGACAGGTTCCATACGGAGGGAAATATTATCGAAATAGGCCTTGTTACGTGTTTTTTCAATTTTCAACGACTTTTTCAATGGTCTTAGCCCGTTCCCCTGTCCCGATTCCGTTTCCACCATAAAATAATATTTCAGTGCCTTATGATGTCGGAATATTGGATATAAACAAGAAAGAACTCTCTGTTTTTCGCAAAGTCAAGATGGCGTCTGTTTTATGAGTCTCATTATAATAACACAGGGTGTACACATCCCCATTCACCTCTCCACTGTAGAATGCAAGGTAAGGACACAACTCCTGAGGATCACCGGGTTGATAATTTAACAGTCCCTCCGGCATGACACCCAAATATTGAAGACACCATTCTTCAATCTGTGCGGAATCTTGAGTTGGAAGAACAGAAGGATCAAATTTCTCTGGGAAATCGTAGAAGCATGTCGTGAAATAGTTGGTGACCTTTTCTCCTGGGTCAGTGGATCGATAATAGTCATCGAAGAAGGTGGTCTCCAGTTCCACGAGATCTGCTGTACTCATAACTCCGTCCGGTAGATATTGAACAGCACCTTCAACGCCTCCCATAATCATGCTTCCCACGCGGATAGAATGGATGGGTGTGTCTTTGTCGGGTATTCCCGAATAGCACACAGCGACAGTATAGTAAAAAGGATCTTTCGCTCGTGAGGTGTTCCTACACCAATAGAAAACATCCCCGGCTTCCTCTCGCAACCCATCAATATTATGTGTGAAGCCCATTTTTTCTCCGGTAGGATGATATAAAGTTGCCGTATCAGAGTCATACCAAAACATAGGCCCCATAAATCCGGAAATATAGTCCTCGCCCCATTCAATCCCTTTGGACAGTTGAAGATCACTTTCCGCAAATTCAAGATTCCAACCACGCTCCCGATACTCAAAGAAGGGATCTTCAAGCCGATCATAGACAAAGATATTTTCTTCCGGGATGTACTCTGCTCCCGCTACGCTCCGGAAACCCAATTCAACAGGCTTTCGCAAGAGCAATTGGGCCATAGCGGAAAGATCTGCCTCTTTAATGGCATGTGTCTTTCCGTAGGGGACTGCAAGATCATCATATGTGAGCCCCTTGGCTTGCAAATAGGCTTCTGTTTCTCTGAGGAGACCGTAGAACACCGGCATGGAAGAGGAGTAGGAAAAGGAATCACGGTCGCTACCATAGACACGATCTTTTTCATGCTCCGGTGCCATATTTTTATCGTCCATAGCATAGACTTCCCAATAACTTCTCAAGCCAAGTTCACTATGGTCAGGGATCAAGGGCAAAAGAGTAGAAAATACTTCCTTCAGAAAGAAAACATATTCTGCCGGGCCGTATTGGTCGTAGTAGTTTTTATCAAAAACAGGCACTGTATCTGTATCATTCTCGCCTTCGCTAACGCGAATCTCGCCGCT
>JAZSAO010000045.1:0-2553 GCA_045601945.1 Faecousia sp.
CATGGCTTCCAGTACGCACAGCCAGCCCTTACCGCCTGCGTCTACGACACCGGCTTTTTCCAGAACCGGGTTCTGATACATGGTTTCTGCCAGCGCGGTGGTTGCGGAAGCGACGGTGACTTCCAGAACAGCCTCGAAGGAATTTTCTTCAGCAGCTTTTGCTTCTGCTTCGGCGGCAGAAACACGGGAAACGGTCAGAATGGTGGCTTCGGTGGGCTTCATAACGGCTTTATACGCGGCTTCTACGCCTGCCTTTAGGGCGGCAGAGAGGAGAAGACCGTCACATTCGACCTCGCCCTTCAGACGCTTGGAAAATCCACGGAACAGAAGGGATAGGATAACGCCGGAGTTGCCTCTTGCGCCACGGAGCATGGCAGATGCAGCGGTATCGGCTACCTTGGTCAAGGTGGCATCTTCCGGCAGCTTCCGCAGTTCGGATGCGGCGGCGTTGAGGGTCATGCTCATATTGGTTCCCGTATCTCCGTCGGGTACGGGGAAAACGTTCAGATCATTTAATTGTTGTTTTCTGTTTTCTACAATGGCGGCTGCGCCCAGAAGCATGGTGCGGAGCGTAGATCCGCCTATGGTATTCATCACAATGGTACACCTTCCTCTCAACCAAGCATCATGGAGTCAACATATACGGTGACGTCCCGAACCTCGGCGTCGGTCTGCTTGGTGACCATGTAACGCACTTCTGAAATAATGGATTTGCAAACAACGGGAATATTCACGCCCTGATCTACCATGATGTGCAGATCAATGGACAGAGATCCGTCTTCGTTAATGCGGACGGAGACACCCTTGGTCATGGATTCCAGGCGGAGGAGATGAACCAGACCGTCCTTCATGGAACGCATTGCCATACCCTTAACGCCGAAGCACTTGGTAGCGGCATTGCCTGCGATTTGGGTGTAGACATTCAAGTCTACATTGATGTTGCCGTATTCGGTTACTTGATGCAGCATAATGATACCTCCTGTTTGGATCAGATGATGCTTTCTTCCCAACAGGCAGGTGCTTCCAGACCAAACAGTGTGGCAACAGTGGGGGCCACGTTGGCAAGGCCGAAGCTGCCTTCCTTCAGGGAGTAAGCGGTGTCCTTGTCATAAACGATAAAGGGAACGGGGTTCAGGCTGTGAGCGGTACGGATGCTGGTCTTGCCTTTCTTGGTTTCGGTCATCTGATCGGCATTGCCGTGGTCGGCGGTGATCAGGACGGTATAGCCAAGGCGGTCAGCGGCTTCCAGTACACGGCGCAGACCTTCATCAACGGATTCCATAGCGGCAACAACGGCTTCCATAACACCGGTGTGACCTACCATGTCGCCGTTGGGGTAGTTGCAGCGGAGGAAGTCATACTTGCCTGATTCCATAGCGGCAACCAGCTTATCGGTGATCTCTACGGACTTCATAGCGGGAGCCTGTTCAAAGGGGATCACGTCGGAGGGGATCTCTTCATAAGTTTCCAGTTCTTCGCTGACCTTACCGGAACGGTTGCCGTTCCAGAAATAGGTGACGTGGCCGTACTTTTGGGTTTCGGAAACAGCATATTCACGGATGCCGTGCTTGCACAGCAGTTCGGTCAGGGTGTTGCGGATGACGGGGGGCTGAACCAGATAACGGCTGGGAATGTGGAGGTCGCCGTCATATTCCAGCATGCCGGCAAATTCAACACCGGTGTAGTCGCCACGGTCGAACTTATCGAAGTCCTTGCGGTCAAAGGCAATGGAAATTTCCTGAGCGCGGTCGCCACGGAAATTGTACAGGATCACGCTGTCGCCGTTAGCAATCTTGCCAACGGGTTCACCGTTTTCGGCAATGACGAATGCGGGAAGATCCTGGTCGATGCAACCGGTCTCGGCACGGAAGGTCTCGATAGCGGTCTTGGCATCGGCAAACTGTCTGCCCAGACCACGGACGTGGGTATTCCAGCCGTCTTCGACCATTTTCCAGTTGGCTTCGTAACGGTCCATGGTGATGTTCATTCTGCCGCCGCCGGAAGCAATGCGGTAGGAGTATTCACCTTCGGACAGTTCGGCCAGAACGGTTTCCAACTGCTCTACATATTCCAGAGCAGAGGTAGCGGGAACATCGCGGCCGTCCAGCAGGATGTGACAACGGACGTTCTTGACTTCTTGTGCCTTTGCCTCGCGGAGGAGAGCAATCAGGTGGCTGATGTTGGAATGAACGTTGCCATCGGACAGCAGACCTAAGAAATGGAGGGTCTTGCCGTTTTTAGCGTTGGCAACCAGAGACTGCCAAGTTTCGGATGCGAAGAGGGTACCGTTTTCGATGGATTCACCTACCAGCTTGGCGCCCTGAGAATAGACTTGACCGCAACCGAGGGCATTATGTCCGACTTCGGAATTGCCCATATCATCATCGCTGGGGAGACCGACAGCGGAGCCGTGAGCCTTCAGCCAAGTATAGGGACGGGTAGCGAACAATTCATCTAAGACGGGGGTTTTTGCCACTGCAACAGCATCACCGCTGCCGCCGTCACCGCGTCCAACGCCGTCCATAATCACTAATACGATGGGTTTCTTCATAG
>JAZSAO010000046.1:0-2246 GCA_045601945.1 Faecousia sp.
AGAAGGCCAACGGCACCCCTACAGACACCGTGACCCTCTCTGCCCGTTATACAAACCGCTGCAACGGCATATTTGTCATCGACACCGTTCAGATTGACGTACTCATGACCTGCCAAGAGGTTTTCTGGGGTTGTGACAACATCACCACCAAATATTCCGGCAATCTGAACAACAACGGAAAGGCTTATACTTCCCAGACCATCAAGCAACTGGTAAATGCAGACTTTGGCAATAACACTACCGCTGTTTTCCGCATGACCACCATGGGTAAGAGTGTTCTGTTCTTGGGAGACGCCGCAGAGCCGGAAGGGCTGATGCTGCGCTATTTCCATGATAAAAATGCCGAAAATTCCAACAGCTACTTCTCCCTGAAGTCCGATATCGTCCAGATGGCTCACCACGGGCAGAACGCCGTACCCAAAAGCGTTTACACCGCCATCGATCCCGATATCGCTCTGTGGCCCTGCCCCGATTGGGTCTATAATCCCAGCAGTTCCAGCGGTCTCACCACAAACTACACCAAGAAGTGGATGAGCGAATTAGGCGTTACCAACTACGTCTCCAAAGACGGTCTGAAAAAGATCAGCCTAAACGACCTCCGCACCCCGGATGTGCTCCCCGCCATTCCTGAAGAATTAAAGCCCTTGGTCTTTGATGCAACCTATTACGCCAACAAGTACGCCGATGTTAAGAAGGCCTTCGGCAGTGATGAAGCAAAACTCTACACCCACTTCCTGAAATACGGTGTGGAAGAGGGTCGTTGTGCCAGCCCCTATTTCGATATCAAATACTACATGAGCCAAAACTCCCTGAAAATGGCTATGCATTGCAAGGGCGATTACGAAAAGGGCATGGATCACTTTATAAAATATGCTTTTGAAGGAGCCGAGCTCACCGGTGGCGGTGCAAAGAAGCTGTCTCCTCTCTTTGATTGCAAGTATTATTACAATACATATCCCATTCTGAAAGAACTGGGGCTTAAAAACGAATTTGAGATCCTGCAATACTTTATGACCACCGGAAAAGCCGCAGGTCATAAAGGCGCTGCAGAAGTCGTGACCCTGAACGGTGGTATCGTATATCACACTGTTGCCCGGATCGCCGCCGTAGCCCCCACCTGCACCGCAGAAGGGAAAACCGAAGGGACGAAGTGTTCTGCCTGTGGACTCATTCTCACCGCACAAACTACCGTAGCAGCTAAGGGTCATACCTACGCTACCATAGTCACTCCCCCTACCTGCACAGAAGTCGGCTACTCCACTCACACTTGCAGTATCTGCGGTGACATCCGCAAGGATAACGAAACGGAAGCAACAGGCCACAACTACACCTATACCAAGCTTGACGGACAGAGCCACAGGGTAGGATGTATAAACTGCTCTCTGTCTGAGATTGCTCCCCACAGCTACAATGAGGGATCCTGCATTTGCGGAGCAGAAGAAATAAAAGAGCCTGTTTTGGAAAGCACATGGAAGATCGGACATACCCTGAATCTGGCAAGTGATATTTCCGTTACCATGGCAATCAGCAAAGACTCTCTCAGCGGCTTCGACATGGATACGGTCTATGTTCTTTCCCAACTGGATGTTTACGAAGGCACTGTAAAAACCGGTGTAAAGACCATAGAGATCCGACCCGAGGATAAGGGCAGCTACTATTACTTCACCCTAAAGGGTCTCACTGCGGTCAACATGAACGATGTGATCCGCTCCGTGCTTTACGGCACCAAGGACGGTCAGATCTATTATTCCCCTGTGGACGAGTACAGCATTGCAACCTATGCTTACGCCCAGATGAATAAGACCGCCGCAGGTCAGAGTCTAAAGACACTCTGTGCAGACCTCCTCCGCTATGGTGCAAAGGCCCAGACCTATAAGAACTACCGTACGGATTCCCTTGCAGATGCCAACATGACGGGCGCACAAAAAGCCTATCTCAGCGATTTGGACGGCGTGGAGTTTAATACCACCAACACAGTTCTGAACGACGTACCCAATGCCCCCATGAAATGGGAAGGCAAGGCACTGGATCTGGCTTCCAAGGTCACGGTGAAATTCATCTTCTCCATGGGCTCCTATACAGGAAATGTAGCAGATCTGACTCTGAAAGTCAGCTACGCGAGTGTTGACGGAACGGTCAAGACTCTAACCTTACAGAACGGAGAACTGTATCATGCCAAGTACAATTTCTATGCCTTTACTTTAGATACTCTCTCAGCCGCAGAACTCCGCTCTGTGCTGTCTGTG
>JAZSAO010000047.1:0-7356 GCA_045601945.1 Faecousia sp.
GGGGATTCTCTCTCCGGCATCAACGGGGAGAAACGCCCCGGAATCGTCCATCGGATCGACATGGATACTACGGGACTCCTGATCGTTGCCAAGAACGACTTTGCCCACAGACATCTGTCGGATCAGCTAAAGGATCATAGTCTGAGCCGTACCTATGAGTGCATTGTCAGAGGAGGCTTCCGTCAGGAAGAAGGTACCGTAGATGCTCCGATCGGTCGCCATCCCACAGACCGAAAGCGTATGGCGGTAACGGACAAAAACAGCCGTGAGGCCGTGACCCACTGGAAGGTTTTGTGTTCCTATGGGCAGTACACCCATGTGCAGTGCCGTCTGGAAACAGGCCGTACCCATCAGATCCGTGTCCATATGGCCCATATCGGACATCCCATTGCCGGGGATCCTGTTTATGGGATCAAAAAACCGGAACTGGGTCTTACGTCCCAATGCCTCCACGCAAGGAAGCTTCGCTTCATCCACCCTCGCACGGAAGAAACGGTGGAACTCAGCTGTCCTCTGCCGGAGGAATTTGAGAAAGCCCTGAAAAAATTAAAAAATAATTTATAATATTATATTTGGAGGAATTTTTATGACTGCTTACGAAAAACTGCAAAATTGCCTGGCTTGTGTTCGTGAAAAAACGGACTTCGTTCCCGACGTGGCTCTGATTCTGGGCTCCGGTCTGGGCGCACTGGCTGACGAGATCGAAACCGTTGCCACTGTGGATTACCATGATATCGAGGGGTTCCCTGTATCTACCGTTGTGGGCCATAAGGGTCGCTTTGTATTCGGCTATTTTGGCAACACCAAGGTAGTCATCATGCAGGGCAGAGTCCACTATTACGAAGGCTACAGCCGGGAGGATGTTCTTCTTCCCACCCGTCTCATGGTTCTTATGGGCGCTAAGGCGCTGTTCCTGACCAATGCCGCAGGCGGTGTCAACCGTACTTTCAATGCAGGTGACTTCATGCTGATCACCGACCATATTATGAGCCTGTTCCCCAATCCCCTGATCGGTGCCAATATGGACGAACTTGGCCCCCGTTTCCCCGATATGTCCAATGTTTACGATGCAGAACTGTGCCGGATCATCCGTGATACCGCTACCCGTCTGAACATCGAACTGAAGGAAGGTGTTTATACCCAGCTGACCGGCCCCACATTTGAGACTCCCGCCGAGGTTCGTATGCTCACTGCTCTGGGTACCGATGCGGTTGGTATGTCCACCGCTTGTGAAGCAGTTGCCGCTCGCCATGCCGGCATCCGTGTTTGCGGTATTTCCTGCATTACCAATCAGGCCGCCGGTATCTCTCCCGTTCCCCTGAGCCATGAAGAAGTATTCGAGACCGGCAACCGTGTGGCACCGCTCTTCCGCGCTTTGGTTAAGGAAAGCATCATTGCCATGGGAGAGACCCTATGAGTCTGGAAGCGGTCACCCATGCCGTAAATGTCCGTCGGGAGGGGAATGTGCTGGTCACCTTGGATCAGACCCTTCTGCCCAATGTGACAAAGTATCTGGATCTGACCACTGCCGAAGAAATGTGGGAAGCCATTTATTCTCTCCGTGTTCGCGGCGCCCCTGCCATTGGCATTTTCGCAGCCTATTCCATGGCAATTTTGGCAAAGCAGATTCAGGCTCCGGATTTTGATGCCTTTTATGGGGAATATACCCGTTTGTCCGACTACCTCAATTCCTCCCGTCCTACAGCAGTGAATCTGTCCTGTATGCTCCGCAGAATGGACGGCATCGTCCGTGCCAATAGGGACAAGACCCGAGAAGAACTTTTGGAGGCACTGGATGCAGAGGCTAAGGCCATTCACGAAGAGGATATTGCCATGTGCCGCAAGATCTCCGAGTACGGCCTGTCTCTCCTAAAGGACGGGGACGGTGTTATTACCCATTGTAACGCAGGACCTATTGCCACTTCTCGTTACGGTACAGCCCAAGGTCCCTTCTACCTGTCTAAGGAAAAGGGCGTGAATATCCATGTATTCGTAGATGAGACCCGTCCCTTGTTACAGGGGGCCCGTCTGACATCCTACGAACTGACCAAGGCAGGTGTGCCATGCACCCTGATCTGCGACAATATGGCAAGCTTGGTTATGAAGCAGGGCAAGGTACAGGCAGTGTTCTTTGGCTGTGACCGTGTGGCTCGCAACGGTGACGTTGCCAATAAGATCGGCTCCTCCGGTCTTGCCATTATTGCAAATCACTACGGGATCCCTGTTTATTCTCTGGGACCCTCTACCACCATTGATTTTGATTGCCCCACCGGGGAGCAGATCCCCATTGAGGAACGCCCCCCTGCAGAAATCAAGGAACTGTTCTACGAAAAGCCTATGGCTTTGCCCGAAGTGCAGTGCTATAACCCTGCCTTTGACGTAACAGACCACAGCCTGCTGGCAGGGATCGTTACGGAGCGGGGCATTGCCTATCCTCCCTTTGCAGAAAGCTTTGCAAAGCTGTTCCCGGAGAAAATGAACAGGGAGGTCGGGGCGAATGTATAAATCTTCCGAAGATGCAAAGAGAGCCATTGTGGATGCAGGAAAGCGCCTGTATCACTTTGGGTATGTGGCTGCCAATGATGGCAATATTTCCGCCCGTATGGAAGACGGCAGCGTTTGGTGTACCCCTACAGGGGTGTCCAAGGGCGCCATGTCCGAGGATATGCTGGTTCGTGTTGACGAAAACGGCAAGGTGTTGGAAGGAAAAAGGCAGATCTCCAGTGAGATCATGCTCCACCTTGCCATTTATCGGGAGAATCCCAATTTAGGAGGCATTGTGCATGCCCATGGTCCCGGGGCTACGGCTTGGGCCGCTTCCGGAAAGCCTTGGGATCAGGCAATATCCTTAGATGCCGCCCTCCATTTGGGCGTGGTTCCCTGCGCGCCCTTTGCCATTACCGGATCCAGAGGCTTGGCAGAGTCTGCGGCTCCCTTTTGCAGGCAGCATACGGCGGTGTTTTTGGAGCATCATGGTTCCGTTACTTGGGGTAAGGATGTGAAGGAAGCCCTGTTCCGCACGGAGGTCTTAGAGCAGAACTTTAAGATCTATGGCAATATGAAGACCTTCGGAACCCTGCGCCTTCTGTCTAATCGTCAGCTGGACGAGGTAGAAGCTGTTAAGAAAAAGCTCGGCATTCGCTGTCCCCGTGCTACAGGAAGGGATCGATAATATGGCTACGATCACTACTGTGTTATTCGATCTTGACGGAACACTGCTTCCTATGGATCAGGATCGGTTCGTAGGGGCGTACTTTAAGCTTCTGGCAAAAAAGCTGGCACCCTTGGGCTATGATCCCCAAAAGCTGGTAGAAGGAATTTGGGGCGGCACATCGGCAATGGTTGCCAATGATGGCACAAAACCCAATGAGGAAGCCTTCTGGCAGTACTTCTGCAGTCGGTTCGGAGAACAGGCCCGTGAGGACGAGCCTACCTTTGCGGCCTTCTACAAGGAGGAATTTCAGCAGGTGCAACAGGTCTGCGGCTTCCGTAAGGAGGCAAAGCAGGTCATCGACCTCCTACGGGGAAAGGGGTTGCGGATCATTCTGGCAACCAATCCGATTTTCCCCGCAATTGCCACAGAGAGCCGAATCCGCTGGGCAGGATTGGAAACCACAGATTTTGCCCACTATACCACCTATGAAAATTCCCGATTCTGTAAGCCCAATTTGGACTATTACAGGGACATTCTGGAGAAGTTCGATTTACAGCCTCAAAAATGTCTCATGGTAGGAAATGACGTGGGAGAAGATATGGTCACCCAAGAACTGGGCATGGAGGTCTTCCTCCTGACGGATTGCCTGATCAATAAGAAAAACGCAGATCTCAACCAATACCCCCATGGCGGCTTCCCGGAACTTATGAAACGACTGGAAAATCTATGATTTCCGCAAATCAACTCTAATGTTAGGCAAGAAAGGAAGTATCAATATGAAAAAAATCAGATCTATCATTTGTTTTTTGTTGGCACTGGCAATGTTCCTAACCTTAGCATTACCTTCCGTTGCACAGACTGCAACGGAACCTATGGAAGAAGTTCAGTCTGAAACCGCAACTGACGGGGAAAGTACCACCAATGTAAAGAGTATTCTTGCACAGATCCTATGGGAAGACGAGGTCTATCCCGGACATGCACCCTTTGAGTTCAAGGTCAGCTCTTCTACCGGTGTGGATTACACCGTCACCCTCAGTGAGGAAAATGGCTGGCAGGGAATGATTGCAGATCTGCCTGTATTGGATTCCAATGGCAATGAGATCACTTACACCACCCGGAACGAAATTCCGGGATATACCATTACCGAAGAAACGGAGATATCCGGCTCTACGGAGATCCGCCGCATAATTTGCAGGATCGATAGCGACCGGGGAACCGTGACCATTCCTGTGGAAAAGGTTTGGGATGCGGATGTTCCTGCAGAAGATATTGTCCCGGTAGAAGTGGATTTGTATGTGGCTGTGGGAGTCAGTGACGTAATGCTGCTCAGCACGCTAACCTTGGATGAAAGCAATCACTGGACCGCTGCCTTTACAGGCTTCCCCAGACAGTCTCGATCCACCTACTATATCAGCGAGCGGGAGACAAACACCGTAGCAGAGTACAGTGAGTCCCGCGTAAAGCTTCAGGTGGGCCCCGATGACCGGACGATTTATGCTACACAGCCGAAGCTCCTTTCCGATGACCTGTTTTATGGCTTTGACGTAGATGAGAATCCTGCCGGCGCATGGAACCAGGATACCGGTGGAGACGAATTCTTCCCCAACGATGCTTCTGATCCTTATATTAAGGACGGAAAACTAATGATGCCCGGTTCCGCTAATTATAATACCAGCATGACACGTGGGGTAAAAGACTACGATATAAAGCCTACAGATTACTTTGAGATCGCCTTTGTTCCCTATGTATGGCAAAGCTACGGACAATCTCCCTTGACTTTCATGATCACCGTAGATGGTGTTAAATACAGCTATGAGATGGACACGATCTACCCCTTTGACGATGGAAGATACCTCGTCTTCACCACGGAAGCCCTTGGGCTAAGCGGCCATGTGGACAGGATCGGCATCTATGTGGAGGGCTACTGGCTCAGAGCAACCATTGGTGTGGACTATATGTACCTGGGCTCTGATGAAAAGGGCACGGACGCTGTCTATGAAAAGGTGACAATTACCGGAAGAAAATATGCTCCTGATCTGGATGAGAACCTCTACCTGGCAGATGTGAACAAAGGAAAAATCACTTTGAAGAGCGATAAGATCTCCTTTATCCATGAGAAAACCTTTGATGCATACCGGATTCTGGATATGGATATATATCGGAATGTGTCGAAGCCCAACAAGGATGAAATTGCGTGCAAGACATATGCTGTTCCCGATTATCTGGTAGACTTCTATGCAGACCGCTATAGCTTAGATAAGGATGGGTGGAACTTCGCTGAAAAGGTTAAAACTGCTATAGAGGGAGAGCCGGACAAGGCACAGTTCCTTGCGGAAATTATGGACTTGGCGGTTACGTCTGAGGCTTATAAAGGGGAAGCTGATGATTACCTTGGGACCTATGTGATCTCTGATCTGCCCCTGGGCTATTATGTTGTGAAAGATACTACCATCCGGGGATTGTATGTCGATCCTGTAGTCTCTCCTCTGTTGGTTATTACGAATCCGGAAACTACAGTCTATGTCGATACGTTTGAGGGTGTGGAGAAACCGGACTATCCCACGGATCCTGTATCCGCTCTGTCCTTCGAGTTTGACATCGATGAAGATATTTCCGCTGATTGGGCAAGATTTAACAAAAATGGATACCTACACGATAGTCAGCCCTATGGCGACGACGGGTATATGAGTATGTATATTTGTAGAGAATCCAGCATGGAGATTGAGTATCTCAAAGATACAAATTATATCATTCAGCCCGAGGACTTTTTTGAGTTCTCTATAAAAAGGGATCTTATCACTGAACTGGCTGATTATATTCCGGTCATCTCTTCTGAAGTATGGTTTGTAGTAGACGGTGTTTTACATGAAATTGAGTTGACCGAAATGGAGGAACGTAGGGGTGTCACCGTCTATGCTACAGAGCCTCTGGGACTCAGTGGCCATGTGGAAAGATTTGGGCTCATATTCCATTTTTGCACGCCCATTGGAGATCTCTTGATCGATCATATGTATCTGGGCAGTGAATACAAAGTAGATTCCACGATATCCATGGGACATACGCTGGATCTTGCGGATAGCATTGCGTTAAACTATGTGATTCCTGCAACTCAGCTGGAAAACTGTGATATAGATGCAACTTATATAGAGGTAAGTATGCCACAATATGAGGGAAACACCTATTGTGGAAGTACGACATACACTCTCCTGCCGGAACTTCGTGGGGAGTATTACTACTTTGTTGCGGAAGGTCTCACAGCCGTTAAAATGAATGATGAATTAAGAGCCACCCTCTGTACCACTAAGGATGGACAGAATATCCACTCTCTTAGAGATTTCTATTCTGTTGTAAAATACGCATGTAATCAGATGCGTAGCGCAAATGCATCGACAGAATTAAAGACGCTCTGCGCCGATCTACTGATCTATGGCACAAATGCTCAGATCTATAAGGGATATCGTACTGATAATCTCGCAGAAGAAGAATTCTACTTTGGAGAAAAAGAACTATGCACAGATCTGTCTACAGTTACCTTTGGCAATCACGACGTGATTGGTAACGAACTGGAAAATCCCACCGTTACATGGGTGGGCAAGGCCATGGATCTGAGCTCCAGAGTTGCTATGATCTACTGCGTGGATCTGAGTCATTATACAGGGAGCCTCGAGGACTTGACGATGAAGGTGACCTATGTAAACTACGCCGGTCAAGAGACAACCGTTGTTTTGACCGATCCCACTCCCTATCCTGCAAAGGACAACTGCTACAGATTCTATATGAACAACCTCTTGGCTGCAGAGTTGAGAACTGTCCTGACTGCACAGGTGTATGCAGGGGATACTGCAGTTTCCAACACCCTAACCTACAGCCCCGATACCTACGGCAAAAACCGCACCGGCACACTGCGGGAACTGTGCAAAGCCCTCTTTGCCTACTCCGACAGCGCAAAAGCCTACTTTGCAAATTGATCCCGAAAACTACACCTTAAAGCATCAGGCTCTCTTGCGGGAAATCCCTCAAGAGAGCCTGATTACGTGCAAATTTCGTTTATCGAACTGTTCACCAAGTTGGTAAAGACCCTTGCCTCTCCAATGGGAGAGGTGCCGCGACTGCGGCGGAGAGGGCAGTAGGGATTCCCAATTTTGTACCGATTTCGTAGTAGGCAGAGAAGTGGGGTTACGGCATGGTATCCACGATCGAGA
>JAZSAO010000048.1:0-4041 GCA_045601945.1 Faecousia sp.
TTTTTACATTGCCTTCGTAAACATCCAGTTCGGAAAGGACATAGACCGTATCCATATTGAAACCGCTGAGAGAGGCCTTGCTGATTGCCATGGTGACAGAAATATCACTTGCTAAATTCAGGGTATGACCGATCTTCCAACCGGTTTCCAATACAGGTTCTTTTGCCTCTTCTGCTCCGCAGATGCAGAAGCTGTCTTTATAGCTGTGGGGAGCGGTTTCGGACAGAGCACAGTCTTCACATCCGATTCGATGGTTTTGGTCGTCAACCTTTGTGTAAGTGTAGCTGTGACCGGTTGCAGGGATCTCTTCCTGAGCGGTGAGAACTGCAGAACATACAGAACAGTGTTTTCCTTCTGTCAGACCGGTTGCGGTGCAGGTGGGAGCAACTGCAGAGTCAATGACCTCGGTATGTCCCTTAGCCGGGACGGAAGTCTGCTGTACCAAAACCGTACCGCAGGTATTGCACTGTACTCCTATGCTCTTCCCGGCTTCGGTACAGGTGGGAGCCACGGCTTGCGTAAAGGTACAATTCTTATGGTAGGTTCTGCGGTCGTCAGAGGGATAGTCCTGTGTGGCGATTTCTCCCATGGGATAGCCGTTTTGGGCGTAGTGCTTCAGGAGAGAAAATACGGAGGTATAGCCCTGAGCAGCCAGTTCCTTATGGTTTGCGGCATAAACCTTGGGATCGAAATGCTGAGACAGACGCAGATAATTCGTGGTGGTGTAGTTTTTCAGGAAATCTTCAAAGGCTTTCACATAATCCCCACGGAAGGTATCTGTCATATGTTGGCTGTTTTGATTGGCGTAGTACTTTACATCAAAGAAGGGGCTTGCCGAGCGGCCTTCTTCTATACCGTAATGGATAAAGTGGTAGTACAGCTGTCCTTCGTTCTCGCCGTAGAGTTGTGCCAAGTCCTCATACGTTTCTCTGTAATATGTAGCATCAAAGACGTAGGGTCTGATGTCATTGGGAATGGTGATGGGCGCCTCTTTGCGGGCTACGGGGAAGGCAAAGACCTGGGGTCCCAGATAAGACGGATAATTGGTAACGCCCATTTCTGCAAACCACTCTAAAGCATAGGGCAGTGCCAGATCTGATTTAGATCCTGTATACTCATACTTGGGGGTGGGCCAGAGGCCTACATCCGGATTGATCCGCTGATAGGTCGCCTTGGTTACGCCGTAGTAGCCGTGGTGGGCAACCTGGACATAGTCGCTCTGAATGGAGTAGTAGTTGTTGGGGTTAGAGGCGTGGGCATCGTGGTATTTATTGAGCATATAGCCTGCAACATACCCTGCATCTCCCGTAAAGAGGATGTTCTTGCCACCTACACTGACGCGGAAAATGATACTGGTTTCGTTAAAATTCCCCTTTACCAGTTCTTTGAAGGTCAGGTTCTTAAAATTCCGTCCGTCAACGGGCCATGTGCCGGAGTAAGTACCGGTAACATGGTCTGCCGCCCAGATAATATCGGAGAAATCCAGAAGGATATCAATATGAACTTCGTCAAAATCGAAGGAATTGTTGCATTTTCCGCTGTGACGAGAGTTGACCTTGATCTGTTTGACTGCACCACCGTCTTTATTGCGGAACTTCTTCATCTGCATGGAAACTCTGTTGACACCGGTAATAGATTCCGTGGGCATATATTTGCTCAGTTCCGCTTCTGTGGGGTTGTGGTGGTAGTAGGCATCAATGGTCACCTGATCCACATACAGATTGGCAAAGGTGGAAACCGCTCCGTGGTGGTCGCCGTGGGCGTGGGTAATGAACCATGCATCGATGTGGGGGGTGGGATCTCCCGTGATCTTCTGCAAATAAGAGAAGAGGAACTTGCCGTCGGAGTTATCCTGCTCCCAGCCACCGTCAATGATAATGATCTTTCCTTCACGGGTCTGGATGATATAGGACATATTATGCTGGTAGTCCCCCTCTGCACGAACCTGCTTAGAGGGAAGCTGGTGGATCTTCGTAGTAGTGTTCAGGGTAGCTTCAGAAGGCTTGGGAATGCCGTCAGTCAGGCGAGCGGCAAAGGCTCTGAGTTCTTCTGCCTTCTGATCCAGCGTTTCCTGGATGAAGTCATAAGGCTGGATCGCCGCTTTAGGTACCACGTTGTATTTGCTGAACAGGTCGATAGCCTGCTCCATGCAGGCAAGGAAGGCTCCATAGGTCTGAGGATCATAGAACCCCGGAGTATCCAGATAACTCTTCATATCATGTATGGCGGAAATGATGCTGTTGGTAGACCAGAGTCTGTACAGGTACAGTGTATTGCCGTCATAGGCATTATCTCCGGCACTGTTGTCCTTCCAGCGGACGTGAGTCAGATCACTGCTCTGTCGTAGTCCGTGGGTACCGGCAAAATTGCGGATACGAACCCAGTTTACCCCATCGGGATGCTCGAAACGGATCTTGGGCGCCGTAGACAGGGTAGTCGTAGTATCAGCCTTTACATAGTAGAGGTTCGTATAAGTGCCTGTATATTGGGTACCCACTGCCAGGTTCCGTCCGTTGTTGAAGCGGAGCACATAGCCGGGCATACCGTTAGAGGCGTTGCCCGTATAATAGAAATCAAAGGCCATAGTGGTAGAGATCCCCGAAGCAATATACAGAAAGCTACTGCTATCGGATGGGTTGACCTGTTTCAGGGGCAGATTGCCGTTGGTTCCCGTCCAGCTGCCGTCTACGGCATAGAAGGAAGGATCCTGATACCGAATCAAATAGTGCTTGCCTCGGAGGTTCTTCATATCCTTACTACCGTCCGCACTCTGGCTGAAGGAAGACAGAAGGACTCTGCCGTTGCGGTTTGTACCCGTAGTGGGAAGCGTATCTACCTGTTGGCGGAGAACGGCCGCGGTCTGTTCGGGGGTGAGGTCTGCAACAGGAACCAGCTTAGAGGCAAAAGCTTTTAGGGTCTTTGCCTGCCGGTCCAGTGTATCCTGGATAAAGTCATAGGGATCAATGAGAGCAGTGGGTCTTTCGTTGTACTGCCGGAAAAGGGCAATGCTCTGTTCCATACAATTTAGGAATTGGGTATACTCTGCTTCTTCGTACAGATCGGGAATGTCCAGATAGGTTTTCATATTCTCGATTGCTGTCCGCAGTCCTTCTGTAGACCAGAGTCTGTACAGGTACAAGGCGTTGCCGTCGTAGGCGTTGTCTCCTGCGCTGTTGTCCTTCCAGCGGACATGGGTCAGATCGTTACTCTGCCGCAGTCCGTGGGTGCCGGCAAAGTTGCTGATTCGAGCCCAACCGGAACCGTCGGGATGGTCAAAACGGATCTTCGGTGCTTTGGAAAGATCTGTATTGGTATCGGCCTTTACGTAGTAGAGATTGGTATATGTTCCTGTGTATCGGGTGCCAACAGCCAAGTTTCGCCCGTTGTTAAAGCGCAGAACGTAGCCGGGCATACCGTTAGAGGCATTTCCGGCATAATGGAAATCAAATGCCATGGCTGTAGAAATGCCGGCGGTAATATAGTAGAAATTCGTTGTGTCGGAAGGGGTTACCACCTTTAAGGGGAGATTGGCATCTGTTCCCGTCCAGCTTCCGTCCAGAGCGTAAAAAACACTGTCTTGGTTACGGATCAGGTAGTGTTTGCCCTTTAGATCCTTCATATCCTTAGAGCCGTCTGCACTCTTGGTAAAACCGGACAGACGGACTCTGCCGTTGCGGTTGGAGCCTGTTGCAGGCAGCAGTTCCAGGGCTTCGGATATAGCCTCTGCTCTTTGGGCGATTTCCGAGGTTTCACGGGTTGCGGTCAGGATCTCTATTCCTTCTGCGGCATGGGATGCCCATGAGGGAAACATTCCCATAAGCATACAGAGGCACAAAAGAAAACTCGTGAGTTTTTTTGGAGTGACAGGCTTCATATGATCGTCTCCTTTATTTATTGTTACCTTATATCATAATACTGTTTCTTGATAAAATTGTTTGAAAACCATTTTATTGCAGGATGAATATCCTGCGCCGCCTAAGGCGGCAAGAACAGTATTACAGGTTATTTCTTGGCGGCAAGGCCGCCATGTCGCTAATAAGC
>JAZSAO010000049.1:0-6608 GCA_045601945.1 Faecousia sp.
CTTACGGTAGGCAATATCACCCTAAAAGAAGATGAGCATAAGGTGATCACAAACGGAAAATCCATAGAACTGACCCACAAAGAGTTCCGACTACTCAAACTGTTTATAGAAAATGTTGGTATCGTCTTTTCTCGGGATAAACTTATGAATGAGATCTGGGGGACAGATTATATTGGAGAAACTCGAACGATCGATATGCACATTAAGACCCTCCGCCAGAAGCTTGGTATTGCCGGGAGCCAAATCAAAACCGTCGTTGGGGTAGGCTACAGATTGGAGGAATCATGAGAAAAAAGATCTTTCAATCCATTTTTAGCGTTGCTCTCGTAGTGCTTCTCGCAAGTATCGGCATTGCAACCAGCTTCTTATACCGTTATTTTAACATCTCTCAGATCAATCAACTCAAGGCTGAACTTTCTCTGGTCGCTAATACCGTAAATGACGTCGGGGTAGAGTATTTCGAGAATTTCAACTCCACAGTTTTCCGTTTTACCGTAGTAGATGAAGACGGTACCGTTCTTTACGACACCCAAGCAGATCCTAAAACCATGGAAAATCATGGCGATCGCGAGGAGATCGCCGAGGCCTTTGAGCATGGTACCGGAAGTAGTGCCAGAAAATCCTCCACCCTTACTCGAAAGACCTTTTACGAAGCAGTCTTGCTGGAAAGCAGAGATGTGCTCCGTATTTCTGTCAGTCAGCTCACAGTAAGCGCCCTACTCTTGGGTATGCTGCCCGCTTTTTTTGTCATTATAACCATTGCTGCCATAGTCGCACTATCGCTTTCCCACAGGATGGCAAAAAAGGTGATCGATCCCTTAATGCATCTAAATCTGGATTGTCCGAGAGAAAACATCACTTACGAAGAACTATCTCCCATCCTGACGAAAATACACAAACAGCATAAACAGATCAAAACCCAGATGGAAGCACTCCGCCGAAAATCCGACGAATTCGAGCAGATCGTATCCTCTATGAATGAAGGATTGGTATTGCTGGATGAGCATGGCATGATTCTGAGCATGAACGCTTCCGCAAAAAAGATCTTCGATGTAAAAAAAGACGTCTCCGGTAGTGATTTTCTCCTTTTGGATCGCACAAGCAAAATGAGTCGATCTATTTGGGCTGCCTTAGATGGAGAGCATAAGGAATACACGGAGCAACGAAACGGTAATGAATACCAATTCACTGTCAATCCCATCGTATCTGCCGGAAAAACATTGGGTGCGGTTATTCTCGCCTTTGATATTTCGGAGAGATCCTTCGCAGAGCGAAATCGGCAAGAATTTACCGCCAACGTAACCCACGAACTGAAAACACCTCTCCAATCCATTATGGGAAGTGCAGAACTTCTGGAAAGCGGTCTTGTAAAACCGGAAGACGCTCCGAGGTTTATCGGAACCATTCGAAAGGAAGCCGCACGGCTGGTCTGTCTCATCAACGATATTATTCGACTTTCTCAGTTAGACGAAAACCATGAGCCCGTAACGGAAACCATAAACCTAATGGACGTTGCAAAAGAGGTCGTAGAGGTTCTGACAGAATCTGCAGAAAAACGAAAGGTATCTCTCTCGCTGGCAGGAGAAGCCTGCACCATCTACGGAGTGCGTCGCTACATCTACGACATTATTTACAACCTATGCGACAATGCCATCCGCTATAATCTGGAAGGCGGTAAGGTAAATATTTTGATTGGCAAGGAACAAGGTCGCTCCTTTGTCACCGTGGCAGATACCGGCATCGGCATTGCACCGGAACACCAGAGTCGAATCTTCGAACGTTTCTACCGCGTGGATAAGAGTCATTCCAGAGAAACCGGCGGAACCGGTCTCGGTCTCTCCATCGTAAAACACGCTGTGCAATATCACCGAGGAAAAGTCACTCTGGACAGCGAAGTAAATAAAGGCACAACCATTAAGATCCAATTCTAAGGAAACTCTGATTAAATCGCCGAGAGCAATCGGCGAGAGATTTTGTTCCAAATTGAGGTTTGGAAAACGCAGGAATACTTTGTGTATTTCAAGTTTTTCAAGCCGAAAAGTTGGGACAAAAGATTCGCTGAGTGCCGACGGCTATTTATTCAGAGTTTCCCTAATAACGACAGGTGAAATATGAAACGAAACAAATTATTGGGTAACACCTTGCTCTTGATCGCATCCGTGATCTGGGGCACAGCCTTTGTGTTCCAGCGAAACGGCATGGACAATATCGGTCCTATCGCTTTTAATGCCGCCAGAACTACCCTATCCGCAATCGCAGTAACCCCTATCGCCCTTTGGAGGTTCAGAACGACCACTCCAAGTATTCCGGAAGAAAAAAAAGCTTATATCCGCAACACCGTCATAGGCGGTATCTGGTGTGGTATCTTCCTTGCCCTCGCCAGTGCTATGCAACAAACGGGATTGATCTATACCTCCGCAGGAAAGGGTGGATTTATCTCCTCCATGTATCTGCTTCCCGTTCCTTTCTTAAATATGCTTTTATTCCGCAAACGGATCCGCTGGCCCGTATGGATCGCTGTTGCCATGGCGGTAGGAGGCATGTATCTTCTCTGCCTGTCAGAGAGTTTCCGCCTGGAACGCGGAGACACGTTCATGTGCATTGCCGCCCTCATGTTCGCATTGCAGATCATGTGTTGTGACTACTTCGCTCCCAAAGGAGAACCTGTATCCATAGCAGTTATCCAGTTTGCCACAGTTGCAGTGATCTCTTGGCCGGTATCCTTTGTTATGGAAGACCCCGGCTTCACCGGTCTTGTGTCAGCAGGGATCCCCATCCTGTATTGCGGCCTCATGTCCGGCGGTGTGGGATATACTTTCCAGCTGATTGCCCAACGGCATACAGATCCTACTCCCGCTTCCCTGCTTATGAGTATGGAAGCAGTTTTCGCTGTCATTGCCGGAGCCATTCTTCTCCACGAACGCATGAGCCAACGGGAACTGTTAGGCTGTCTGATCCTCTTTGCCGCCATGATCATCGTCCAAATCCCTCTGCCGGAAAAGACCAAACACAGAAAGACGAAGATGAACAAAGTATAACCGCTCCCATCAGCAGCGCAAGGTGACGTCCTACCGTCTCCTGCGAACAAAGGCAAGACCTATCAGCATGGCAAACGTACATTTTGCGTTTTTTTGAGTTTCCTCTATATTGACATAGCCATTATTCCATGGTATCTTTAAAAATATGATTCCACATACAGGGGGCAGTTATGGACAAAAATACCATCATAATGGGAGACAGTTATTCCACCTTCCGGGGCTATGTTCCCCATGGCTACGAGGTCTATTATGCCGAAGAGATCATCCGTGAAACAGACTTGACCCGTGTAGAAGATACATGGTGGTATCAGGTAATGAAGGATGCCAACCTCAATTTGATCCTCAACGACAGTTGGTGCGGCGCACCCATTGGCTATACGGGATATTATGGAGAAGATTGCTCCCATAGTTCCTCCTTCCTGTATCGTCTCCGTCAACTGCGAGACCGTGGTTTTTTTGCAGAGCAAGAAATTCACAAGGTTTTTGTTTTTGGTGGCACCAATGACAGCTGGGCCGATGCCCCTTTGGGCAATGTGCAGTTAAGTCATTGGGAAGAAAAAGATCTGTATTGCGTTCTGCCCGCTATTTGCTGTTTCCTCCATGAATTGCGGGAGATCCTTCCCCAAGCCCGAATCTACTGTCTGATCAACAACGGCTTGAAGCCGGAGATCACCCAATGTATGCTGGACTCCTGTCAGCGCCATTCCATGATCCCCGTAACCTTTGCCCACATTGATAAAATGGGCGATCATCCTACCATCGTAGGCATGAAGGAGATCAGGGATGCTGTTATGGAAGCCATTGCAAAACACGATCCCCTTTCCGTAGATTAAAAGAGAAAAAGAAAGGTACGTTCATTTTATGAAAAGGTCTGTAAAAACCTCTCCTTCACAATCTATTTTGGGCCTTTTCAAAAGACTCTTTGCCCGACTGTTCCCTAAGTCTACCAAGGGTGCAAATCAGACCCATTGGGACAAAACAGATGCTATGGTTGGAACAGTCCGCAACCATGAACAGTTACTATACAATCTATCCCGCAACTGCTACTATGTACCGGGAAAGTTCCTCCCTCAAGAGAAACTCCCCATTCGATATATTGCCCTTCACGAGCGAGACAGCGAGGACATTCCCTGCATCATCCGCATGGGAGAGGTTTTGACCACCCAGACTTTGCCCCGCGACACCATCCCCGTCACCATGCGGTCCGGTACCGATCCCAAAGAACCCTACTACTTTTTCACCGTGAAAGAATGGGTAAGTCTCCCCCATAGGATCGAGATCCGCGACACCGCCCGTGGGAAGCCCCTTTTCACCACAAAATTCCTATTGGAGCATTGTCATACATCATGGGAACTTTTTGCAGTTACCGATCCCAATGACTATGCTCTGTTGGAAGCTATCTACAGTTTTCTCACGGACCCTAAAGGAAAAGTCAAAAGCTATCCCATCGGCGCAGATCGCACTGTGATCTTTGAAAACAGCGCGCTCATGGTAACCGACAGAAAGAAACCTCTGGGCTCTGTTTCTCTCAAGGAGTATAGATCCTCCCCTCGCGATTCCTTCCTCTATCTCAAAAAGTTACTGTAAAATACCGGAATTTTCCCTTGTGATACATGGGCTTTTGTGGTATACTGATTTATGACAGCCTTTTGTAAAAGGCTTAAAATACCTATCATTCGTGAGGCGATCCATGAGAAATACCATCCTTGTAAAAGGTGCAAGAGAAAATAATCTAAAAAACGTTGACATAGAAATTCCAAGAGACGCCCTATGCGTATTTACGGGTCTGTCCGGCTCAGGAAAGTCCTCTCTCGCCTTCGACACCATTTACGCAGAGGGTCGTCGCCGTTATGTAGAGTCCCTGTCTGCCTATGTACGGCAATTCTTGGGACAACTGGACAAGCCGGACGTAGACACCATTGAGGGTCTGTCTCCGGCTATTTCCATTGATCAGAAGACCACTTCCAAAAATCCCCGTTCCACTGTAGGAACGGTTACAGAAATTTATGACTATCTCCGTCTCCTATGGGCAAGAGTCGGTATCCCCCACTGTCCCAAGTGTGGCAGAGAGATCCGTCGCCAAACCATTGACCAGATCGTAGATAAGGTTCTGACCATGGAGGAAGGCACCCGTTTCCAAATTCTCGCCCCCATTATCCGCGGGAAAAAAGGAGAACATACCAAGGTTTTGGAGGATGCAAGAAAAAGTGGCTTTGCCCGTGTTCGGGTAGACGGGATCCTCTATGATCTCAGCGAGGAGATCACCTTAGAGAAAAACAAAAAGCATCGGCTCGAACTGGTTGTAGACCGTTTGATCCTCCGAGGGGACATTACCCGTCGGCTCACAGACTCCATTGAAACAGCCCTGAACCATGCCGACGGTCTGGTGATCATCCACCAACCCACAACAGAAGAAGAGACCCTTTATTCCCGAAATTACGCCTGCGACCACTGCGGCATTTCCGTACCGGAGTTGTCTCCCCGTCTGTTCTCTTTCAACAATCCCATGGGGGCCTGCCCGGAATGCTCCGGCTTGGGCTTCCGTCTCCGTGTGGATCCTTCCTTGATCGTACCCGATGCGGATCTGTCTCTCTATGCCGGCGCCATTCAGACCAGTGGCTGGGGCAGTATAAAAAGCGACGGCGTATCCAAAATGTATTTTGAAGCTTTGGCTCAAAAATATGACTTTGATTTAAATGCCCCCTTCCGCACACTCAGCAACGAGATCAAAGATGTGATCTTTCATGGTACCCGTGGAGAAAAGTTGAAGCTTCGCTACAATCGCGGCTCCTCCTACGGTGTGTTAGAGCAACCCTTTGAGGGCATTGTTCCCAACATCGAACGTCGTTTCCACGAAACCCAATCCGAATCCGTCCGGAAAGAACTGGAAGAATATATGTCTGCTTCTCCCTGCCCATGTTGCAACGGAGAGCGTCTGTCTGAGTTGGTTCGGGCAGTCACTGTAGGCGGTCTTTCCATTACCCAATTCTGCCAGCTTTCCGTCGCCAAAGAGTTGGATTTTATTAACAACCTCGTTTTAGACGGTTCTGATGCAGTCATTGCCGAGCAGATCCTCCGAGAGATCCGCTCCCGTCTGGGCTTCCTCCGGAGTGTCGGTCTGCAATATCTGACCCTCGCCCGATCTGCTTCTACCCTGTCCGGTGGCGAAGCGCAAAGAATCCGTCTCGCAACCCAGATCGGCTCCTCCCTTATGGGTGTGTTGTATATTCTGGATGAGCCCAGTATCGGACTCCACCAAAGAGACAACGACAAGCTGTTAGACACACTGGGCCATTTACGGGATCTTGGCAACACCCTCATTGTAGTTGAACATGACGAAGACACCATGCGAGCCGCCGATTTCATCGTAGATGTAGGCCCCGGTGCCGGGATCCACGGTGGAGAAATTGTGGCATCCGGCACGCTACAAGATATTATGCGGGAGCCAAGGAGCCTGACCGGTCAGTATCTCAGCGGTGCCAGAAAAATCCCCGTACCCGGCACACGGCGAACAGGCAACGGGAAAGCCCTTACCTTCTATGGTTGCCGTGAAAACAATTTACAAGGGCT
>JAZSAO010000050.1:0-1836 GCA_045601945.1 Faecousia sp.
CCTACCTGTACTGCAGAGGGTTATACAACCTACACCTGTACTATTTGCGGTAATAGCTATGTAGATGACTACACCCCCACCGCAGACCACAGCTATAAGGCAGTTGTAACTGCTCCTACCTGTACTGCAGAGGGTTATACAACCTACACCTGTACTATTTGCGGTAATAGCTATGTAGATGACTACACCCCCACCGCAGACCACAACTACAAGGTCGTGATCACTGTTCCCACCTGCACTACAGAGGGATACACCACCTATACCTGCACTGTTTGCGGCTACAGCTATGTAGATGACTACACTCCTGTCACAGACCATAGCCATAGCTACACCCCCAAGGGAGATGGTACTCACACTGTCACCTGTAGTAGCTGCCTCTACAACGCTGTAGAACCCTGTAATCTGGTAAACGATCATTGCGACTACTGCGGTTATACCGTAGAGCATACGGAACCGCAACCCTTCAATGTAAAAATCGGTCATTCACTGAATTTAGCAAGTGATATTTCCATTAACTACGCTGTAACTGCCGCCTCCATGGAAGGATACTCCGATTTCTATCTGGAGTGCAAGATTCCCATCTATAAGGGAAACACCTACACAGGTACCACCACAGTGGAAATTGAGCCCGTACTGAAAGGTAGCCTATATTATTTCACACTGGATGGACTCCTTGCAACACAGATGAACAACAAAATCGAAAGCACCCTCCACGCTAAAAAGGATGGTACTCTCTACGTATCTGATGTTGACATTTATTGCATTGCGCACTACGCATACAGCCAATTGGAAAAGAACACCACTTCCCATTCCCTCAAGGTCCTCTGTGCCGAACTACTCCGCTACGGTGCAAAGGCCCAGATCCAGAAAAATTATCGTACCGACAGCCTCCCGGATGTGGACATGACCGAAACAGAGATTGCCATGCTCACAGATTTGAACTCCGTCACCTTCGGCAACACCAAGATCGTTCATGATGATATTACAAATCCCGCAGTAAAGTGGGCAGGTCGATCCATGATTTTGGATTCTAAAGTCACCTATCGTATGATCTTAGATCTGTCAAACTATACCGGAAAGCCGGAAGATCTCTCTGCTCATGTAACCTATGTTACTCTGGAGGGTCAAAAGGTCACCCTGAACCTTTCGGGCATCGTCCCCTATAGCGCAGAGAGAAACCTATACGCCTTTGATTTCTCTGCGCTCCGTGCTGCAGAACTCCGTACCGTCGTTTCTGCCGCTATCTATAGCGGAGATGTTCAGGTATCTCCTACTTCGGATTATACCCTGGATACTTACGGAAACGGTCAGAGCGGAAATCTCCTGATTCTCTGTCAGGCTCTCATGGCATACTCCGATGCCGCATTAAACTATTTCCTCCAATAATCTTCGGATCCCATAGGGGCTATCCTGCTAAGGTGGGATAGCCCCTACTACTTTAGTGTCCGGTGAATATGTCGCTGCTGTGGCTTATCCTCACTGCATCGCTGTGGGAATCCGCAAAAAAGGCTATCCTTTTTCGTAGGATAGCCTTTTCCGTCGTTATACTTATTTCTAATAAAACGGATTGACCGTTTTATTATGCCGCTAATAAGCGGCATGGCGGCCTTGCCGCCAAGAAATAACCTGTAATACTGTTTCTTTCGCCTAAGGCGGTGCAGGATATTTATCCTGCGATAAAATGGTTTTCTAACCATTTTATCAACAAACAGTATTATAGTTTGATTGAATTTTCTAAGCAGAGATCGAGGATCTATCGCGCCGAAAATCCTTATTCCTTTAGATCTCGATCCATCGTCCCTTAGTTCTCTCAGCCTACAAAATAGGCCTTGGCAC
>JAZSAO010000051.1:0-8429 GCA_045601945.1 Faecousia sp.
CTCCCTGCGGGGCGGTACTTTCTTGTGTTGACAAGAAAGTACCCAAAGAAGCAACCGGAGGAGAGGCGCTGAACAGATTTCCTCTCTATAAGAACAAGATAGTGCGATAATTTGTAACCATGAATGAGGCTAATTATCCCATTGGAGAGGTAAGGGCTTGTTCCAACTTGAAACAGAGAGAAACTGTGATTTTAGACTGAATTATAAAAACAGCACTCGGATCCTTTATTGGATTCGGGTGCTGTTCGTCGGTATCCTTGGGAATTCAGGATCTGTCTTTCAGACCGATCATATAATCGGCGGATACATCATAGAATTGACAAAGGGTAATGAGATCGTCGATTTTTAGTTCAGCTCGCCCGGATTCAATATGGCTGTAGCCTTGCTGAGATTTGTTGATAACGGCGGCTACTTGGGCCTGTGTCAGATCCCGGTCTTCGCGGAGATTACGCAAACGCTCTCGGTATGTCATAGGAATCAATCCTTTCTACATCATACTAACTGCGACAATCCTACCATGCTCAAGATCTGAGTATTGGAATTTACTCAATGATTGAGTACAATTGTCATAGAATGATAGTATTTGCAATAAAAGGAGGCAGGAATCTATGAATGAAGAGCTTTATCGTAAAATGTATGCAAAATTGTGCGCCGGAATTTCCGAGGCTTTGGATCTTTTGGAAAAGCCGGAAAATTCTCTCCATGCCAAGGTGCTATTGCAGAAGGCTCTGTGGGATGCTGAGGAACTCTATATCTCTTGGGGAGATAACTCGGAGCAATCTTCCCTGCCTTAATGTTTTCCTTCGATTTGTTGTCAACTTCCGGTTTATCCCTCTATCGGAGCGATAAACTGTGATTTGATCTTAAATAGGGAATAACAAAGCCGATCTTCATGCTTTTAGGGCATGGAGACCGGCTTTGTGTATATAAGGAGAAGTTTCATGAAAACGGAATCGGTATATTAGTGCAGCTTCTTGACATAAATACCGTTTTCTTTTGTGAAGTTGATCTTTTTTAGATAAGCGGTATGTTCTTTTGTCATGCTCTGAGAAGACAGCAGAGTGTGGACGCCCTTTTCCGGCAGCTTGTCATGGAGGAACCGGGCAACGGAGCAGTCGCGGTAGGTGGGGGTGGAGTAGTCCAAGGCGATATCTACGGTACCTTCTTCGGTCGTCTTGCCCAGCAGGACTCCTGCGGGATTGCCGTTACAGCAGACCAGATATGCCACGTCTGCCTGTACAGCCTTGCGGTCAAATTCGGGGAGGTGAAGCTTCAGGTCCTCCTTCCAACGCTTCAGGAAATAGCGCAGGAAGCTATCGTCTAAGGAGCTTACGATCAGGTCGAAGTGCTTTTCGGGCTTGAACAGTTTTGCAAGGCTGTAGATATTGATGATAAATAGGGCAATATTCATTGCGGCAATGGGATAGGTGCCGCAGTACAGGGCATAAATGAGGCTAATGATATTACTGACAGAGTTAATGACTCTCAGCTTCACTACGGAAGCCATGAGCATCGAGATGATCGTCAGTGCAGTTCCTGTATAACCCACAATTTCAAGAATCAGTTTGGTGTCCATAGTAGAACCCTCCGTTTCTCTTTGAACTGCCCGTATTATATCCATCGTTTTTTAGAAAATCAAGGACATTTGTCCTTTTTAAAAAGTTTTTTGACAAAATAAAATTCTCCTGCAGGAGGGGAATTCCTGCAGGAGAGATCGGGAATTAGGTTTTCCAGTAGATCAGAATGTCACATTCACCGGCACTTCTATCTTCTATAATCCGGATAAATGGCTCATTGTTATTGTAAATGTATGAGGCGTAGTCGCTTTGAATGAGAACTCTATTGTCACTTTCCGATGTGCCAATTTCAAGGGACAGAACAGGGTTAATCATCCCTAAGAGATCTGTGGCAGCACGGAGTTCCGGAATATTCTGAATGTCTTGCGGCGATAGGAGGAATCCCGGATTATAACTAAGGCGTACGGAAATGTGATCTTCGTGACATTGAGCGTAGATCTTGTCGTCGGTATACTCCGGGTAGGTATTGGAGTCATCATAGCTCAGAATGTAACTGCCATCGCCGTAGAGAAGATCCAAATATCTCTCCAGTACCTCGTCCGGTTCCGAGAAAGTTCCGAAAGCCTCCTGGAATGCAAGATACTCTTCGTTGATCTTTCCGGTGGAAATGGGGATCAAATGCTTGGTCTCTGAGGTGCCGGCGATTTGATAGATTGTGGCAAGGGTCCAAATATTCCCGTCTTTGTCCAGATAAGGTGTGCTGGCGGTAATGTTGGAATGGGAACCGCAGTGGGAGAGCTGCTTAAAAACCAGTTCGTTATTGGGAAATTGCTCTGTGATTCCCGGGAAAAGATCGAAGAAATAAGAGGGAAGCAGGATCTTTGCTTTCTGCCTATATTCATCATAGGTCATGGGATTTTTGGATAGGCTGAGAACATATTCTGCCTCGGGGATGCCGGTTTTGTTGGGATCTAAGAAAGCATTTCCTGCATGGCATATGAGACTGTAGATATAGGGATCCTCTGCTTGGATGGAAAAGCTGAGGATGTCTCCATGAGTAGCTGCAGTATAGGATAACTTAGAGGGAAGGTAATAGAGGTAGTCCTGCAGGATCGTTTCATTTAGTCTGATACCGCTATCGTTATCCAACAGCACAAAGGGAATGGTGTTCCGAGAACCGTCATTGGCCGTATAGGTATAGAGGTCCACGACTTGTGGCTTATAGAGGGAATTCACAGAGATACTTTCCGTGGGTGTGGGATTCATATCCAGATCCTGTACAGAACCGTTCATTGTGACATAGGGGATCGTGAAGGTAACGCTGTTGTGGGAAAGAACCTTGACAGTGGCATTCTTTACGGCCTTGGACAGATTATCTTCATAGAGTGCACGATCTTCATCCGTAAAGGAAATCTTGCCGGTATTTGCGTACTCATCATACAGATTCCCGATCAGCTCACGGGTGATTCTACCCCGGATGTCATCGTCGTACTCGCTCCCACTTAGGGCATTGCCGGTATATACATCTAAATAGTAGGAAATGGTCTCTGTATTCCCTTGGTGATCCACTGCCGTAATATCTAAAATAAGGACCCGGAGAGTCATATCTAAGAGAACATTGGAGGCGGTGAAGTTGGTGTTGTAGGGATAAAGATAATAGGTAAGATCCGAATCGTAACAATCCACACCAAGCAATGTTGCAATGTTCCAACGGTAGGAAAGGGATTTGAATTGGGAGTCATCGCCCCGGGAAATGTTGTCGAAACGCTCCGATATTTCCTCGTTGACCTGTTGGGCATAGGAGGAGTTCTCAAACTGACGGATTTTGGGGATTTGATAGTTTTCGTTCACATAGGTGCAGTGCACATAGGGGAACGATGCATAGCAATCATAGGTAGAATCCTCGTAGAGGTAGAAACGGGGATCTGTATAGTCGAGTGTATCCGTCTCTTCGGTAGCGGTGGTCTCTGTGGAGGATTCTGCCTCGGTGGGTTCCGTAGTTTCTGTAGCTTCTTCTGTGGGATCTTGGGCTGCTTCCTGTCTGCCGGTAAAGGTACAGCCTACGGATAGGGCGACTACAAGGATCAGGCACAGCAGTGCCCACAGGAGTTTTCGGGGCTTGGAGACGATGGACTCCAGACGGGTGCGGATCTGCTTCTTTCCGCCACCCATGGTGGTGGCGGAGCGGAGGAGATTGCCGGGGCGGTTTGCTTGCACCAGAGTGTCAAGCAAGGTTCTGCCATAAGGAATCCGCTCTTCTTCTCCCAGAACCTTGATGGCACTGTGGTCGCAGGCCAGCTCGCAATCTTCTTTAGAGAGATAGGCGGCGATCCACACAAGGGGATTGAACCAGTGAATGCACAGACACAGACCGCGGACAAGGGACCAGATGTGGTCTAAATGGCGGTAGTGGGTGTATTCATGGGTAAGGATATGGGTCTGCTGACGGGGATCGGCGCAGGGGAGCAGGTAGATCCGGGGGCGGAGCAGTCCCGTCATACAGGGAGAGGGGACTGTTTCCGACTCATAAACCGGGAGAGGCAGGTTGGTGGCCTCTACCTTGGTAGCACCGACCTTTGCCTTTTTGCCAAAGCGGATATTCACTGTGAGGAACCAAATTGCCATGGATAAGAAGCCTGCAAACCAGATAACCTGGAGGATCTGCGGTACAGACAGGGAGAAATGTCGGCTTTCCTCTTGTGTAAGGGAACCCATGGGCTCTGCGGCGGGCACCTCCGGTATGGGGGATAGGATGGGGGTGCCGGTAGTGTCTTCATGTTCAAGGGGAAAGGTCTCCGGGATCAATGTCTGGGGACTCCGGGTCTCTACGGGATCTGAATAGGTGGGAGTTTTTACCCCGATATTCGTCTGAGGGGAGGTCTGTACTTCTACCTGTGCTGTGGGAACCTCCTCACGGAACAGGTTCTCTAAGCTAAATGCACTGGAACCGAACTGGAAGGGAACCAGAAGCCGTAGGGCTACCAGGAACCACAGACTATATCGCACAAGGGGAGAGATCCGCTTTTTCATAAAAGGTCTAAGTGCGATCAGTAAAAGGATCAGTACGCAGGAGGATACTAAGAACATTAACATAATTGTTCAACTCCTTTCCAATGTGAAAAGGGAAAATTCTGTAGAATTTCGGGGAAAATGAGAGAAACTTTTATTTGCCCCAGTAGATCAGGAGGCGGACTTCTTTATTGGCGGAATCCCAGACGACTTTTACATATCTGTCGATGGTTCCGGTGAACATGGTATTCATGATGTACATTTGGTGAACCGTATTGGTAGCAGGCTCGAAGAATTGTACATCTTCTACGTCTAAAAGATCACAGGCGGCTTTCAGTTCCGGGATAGCTTCAATGTCTCGTTTTGACATACTCAGAGCCAGTTCTCCATTGATGCGGACAATGATATGGTCATCGGTCCCTTCGGCATGGATCTTATCATCTGCATATTCGGGATAGGCGTTTTCAGCGCTGTAGATCAGGTCGTAATTTTCTCCGCCGTAAAGGGTTTTCAGATATTTCTGGAGCACTTGTTCGGATCTTTGGAACAGGTTGTTCTCTTCTGCGAATGCTAAGTATTCCTCGTTGAGCGTTCCGGTGGAGATGGGAATGAGCCAAGTGTTGGAGCTGGAACCGGCGATCTGATAGATTTTTCCCATAGCCCATACATTACCGTCCCGATCCAAGTAGGGTTTGCTGTTTTCAATGTTGGCGTTTGTTCCGCACTGGTAAACCACGCCGGAAACCATTTTGTCATCCGGGAACTGCTCTGTGATTCCCGGGAAGAGATCGAAGAAATAGGAGCGGAAGGCAACCTTCGCCTGCTCTTTGTATTCTCTGACAGTCATGGGAACCTTGGCTTGTGCAAGAACTTCCTCCATAGAGGGGATGCGGTCTGTGGAATCCTTCAGGAAGAAGTTTTCTGCAAGACAAATACATCCGAAATGTTCGGCTTCATCTCCTTGAATGGCAAAGCTTAGGATGTCGCCGTTTACTGCCCAAGAATAGGTTACATGATTCCACTGAGGCACCAAATAAAGCAGAAGGATGGTGGCATTGGTGTTCAAGACCCGATTGCCGGGAGCAAGAATGAAGGGAATGGTGTTTTCTGCCCCTAACTCGTCTGTATAGGTGTACAGCTTTACCACCTCTGCCTCTTGGGAAGCAAAGTTTCCGGCAGGGTAGAAGCCGGAGAGCAGGTCATCAACATGAACCTCGACGGGGGAACTGCTGTCAATGGGCTCGTAGAGATATGTTGCCTGTACTTTACCGTCCTTGCGGAACCATGCAGTGCTGTCCTCGCCGATGCGGTTAAGATTCCGACGGAAGCGCAGGAGATCTTCTTGGGTGAAAGAAAGGTCGCCGGTATTGCGATATCGAACCATAAGCTCAGACGCAAAGGTCTGTGCTACGTGATACTGTAATTCGGAGTAGAAGGACATGCTGTAAGGTTCTTCTCCTGTGGCAAGGTCTACATTATAATAGAAGCATTCCTCTATACCGCCTTGAGAATTTGTTGCTCGAATCTCCAAGGTCAAGATGTAGTGGTCATCCAAGAATTCTTCTTCAAGGGTGTTGATATACCAATCATAGGAAAGACTGCTATACTGAGAACGGTCTCCTTGGGCGATTTTTCCAAAGCGTTCTTGGATCTGTTTGTTGATATCTTCTCCGTGGGGGGTGTCCAACAGCAGCTTGGGAATGGCATAGCCATCTGCTTCGTAATCGGTGACAACGGTGGTATTGCCGTAGGGGAGGAAGGCGTAGGGATTTTCCGTAAGAACTTCCGTCTCCTCGGGCTTCTCGGTGGAATCGAGGACGGTTTCTTCCGTAGGAGCTGTGGTTTCTGTGGTTTCCGCAGGATCTTCTTCCGGGTCTTGGGTAGCATCCTTGCCACCGGTGAATGTACATCCTACAGCCAGAGCCAAGACCAGCAGAAGGCTGATTGCCACCCAAAGGATCTTCTTGGGCTTCTGGGTGATACGGTTGAACCGTCTGCGCATCTGGTTCATGCCGCCACCCATGGTAGTGGCAGAGCAGAGAAGGGAATCGGGGTGACCGGCTTTTTTAACGGTTTCTACCAAGGTATACCCGTAGGGAATTCGTTCACTGTCGCCTAAGGTGTTGATGGTGCTGTGGTCACAGGCCATTTCGCAATCCTCTTTGGAAAGATAAGCGGCGACCCATACAAGGGGATTGAACCAGTGAATACAGAGACACAGTCCACGGATGAAGGACCAGATATGATCCTTGTGGCGGTAGTGGGTATATTCGTGGGTCAAAATATGGGCTCTGGAAGAGGGAGTATCTCCGGGGGAAAGAAGGATCCGAGGGCGAAGCAGTCCCACCATGCAAGGGGAGAGAATGTTGTTCCTTTCATAAACAGGGAGGGGGATTTGGGGGACTTCGATCCGTACAGCATCTTCCATGGCGGTTTTTTGGAAGCGAATATTCACAGCCGTGAACCATGCTGCCATAGTGACGAAGCCAATAAACCAAACCAGATTCAGAATTTGGTTGGCAGAGAGGGTGAGGCGGCTTTTCTGTGTTTGCTCCACAGATCCGGAGGGGGTTCCTGCCATGGTGTCGGATACCTGTGTCTCATTGGGGTGAGGGGCAACAGGCACAACCTCTTGGATAGGGCTTTCTTCCGAAGGAAGGGGGAGCTCCTCCATGACCTGTTCCGTGATCGGAAGTTCCTGCATTGCCTCGGTAGGTGTGGGAGAAGTGATGGGACTTTGGATCGGGAGATCATGGGTGTCGGAAGTGGGGATCTGTACTTCTTCCTGTACAAGGGTCTTCTGGGGGAAGAGATTTTCCAGACTGAGGGAACTGGAACCGATCTGGAAAGGGAGCAACAGCCGAATGGCCACCAACAGCCACAGGCCGTACTGCAGGGTGGGGGAAATCTTTTTCCATGCCAGCTTCCGCAGACCGATGACCAGAAGGATCAGAATGCAGGAAGAAATCAGAATCGTATACATGGGATCAGCTCCTTTTGTAGTTGTGAGAAGGGGATCATTTCAGCTCGTCTTCTGCCTCTTGCAGAATGGAATAGAGTTCATCGATGTCAGATTTGGATAGAGTGTTTCTCTGCACCATGGCATTAACAAGGAGCCCGATACTGCCGTTATAGGCTCGTTTTAAAAGGGAAGTGGTTTCTTGTGCCACTACGTCTTCACGGGAAACAGAGGCAATAAAAGTCTTGGTTTTTCCGTCGGTTTCGTAGTGGATCAGTTCCTTTTCCGTCATGCGGCGGATCATAGTGGAGACGGTGCTTTTTGCCCAGCCTTCGCTCTTTCCCAGAGCACGTACCAGTTCCATAAGGGTTTTGGGACCTTGCCAGAGTTCTTCCATAATTGCCCACTCACTGTGGGATACGCTGATTGCCATATTGTTACCTCCTGTAAAATGTTGGTTGGTTTACTCCTGTAACCCTAATATATCACAAAGGGTTACAATTGTCAACCCCTTTTTTGAAAATAAAAAAGATCTGCCGTCACGGTGGACAGCAGATCCGAAAACTCATAGGTGGGTGATTCTGTTTACCCGTCTTCTTTCAGGGAATGTATCCCGAAAAGGGTAGTACAAATGCCTGCGCTGAGAACAAGGAAGGCAAGAAACGTCAGGGTGATCTCAAAGCCACCGGAAAAGCTGAGGATCATGAGCCAGATACCCCCGGCCAAGAGCAAGACTCCGAAAAAGATCCGGAGCAGTTTCTTTAAAAAGTTCCAATCCATAGAATAGTACCTCGTAATAGAATGTGGAGAAAGACAAAACGAGATCTCTCATAAGAGATCTCGTTTCGGCTATCTTAGCAACAGCGAAAGAATTAGTCGATAATATCAACAGTAACGCGTTTGCCGTCCCGCTGTGCGACAGATTTCACGACAGTACGGATCTC
>JAZSAO010000052.1:0-11077 GCA_045601945.1 Faecousia sp.
CCATGCCGTAACCCTACTTCTCTGCATACTACGAAATCGGTACAAAATTGGAAATCCCTACTGCCCTCTCCGCCGCAGTGGCGTCACCTCTCCAATGGGAGGGGCAAGGGCGGTTGCCTTCACGTGGATGGAAATGTACACAAATATGTTTATTTTATCTCTTTCGGTTCTTGTAATTTCTTCCCAATATTTGTATAATAAAATTGATTACCTAACAGGAGGAATGATTATGCGCTCTGTACTTTCCGTGCTTATTTTGCTGTCTATGCTCTGCACCTTCCTTGTGCCTATGGCTACTGCTGTGGATACGACAAAAGAAGCATCCATTGCAACGAATATTTCTGCTCCCACGGCAGAGGATCATGCTGCTGCCACGAACCGGATCCCTACTTTGGCAGATACGACTCTGCGTGCAGGCAGGAGCATTCTGCGTAATACTGCTATCACTTGGGACAAGTATCTCAGGGTACAAGAGGTTGCCGAAGGATTGGAATTTTCCTTTTCCAAAGCCATCGGAACTGTATTTGAAGGTATCTCCGAGAGAGTCTCCCTTGACGGATTACGTTTCAATTTTATGGGTCTGAGGAACTACAACGGAACAAGCAACGCTCCTACCACCTTTGCCATCTGCTTCGGCAAGGGGGAATATGAACGCTTCGCCTTCGGTCTGATCCTGGATCCCGCTGCAGGTACCATTCAGGCGGCACAGGCCTCCGGCTCGTCTCTGGTCCCTGTAGGCAATGTCCTAATGAAGGATCCCCTCCTTACCGCCTCTGCATTGGAAGAGGCCCAATGGAGTTTGACCCTTTCCAAAGAGTTGGACGGTTCCTATACCCTCACCGCTATGGTCAAGGAGGCTTCCCTCTCCGCCTCGATTGAGGGTCCTGTTGTGGAACAGGGCGACTATGATCCCCAAAACTGCACCTTTGCAATTATGGCCCAGAGCGGACTTCCCACTTTCTCTCTGATTCTGGAAAGCTGGGCACAGCTGCCCAGACCCATTGCTCCTAAGCTGTCGGATACACTCCTTGTGGGGACGGGAAATTTCAGCGCAACGGTGTCCGATTGGAGCAAATGGCTCACCTTAGAGGAAAATGACCGTGGTCTGCTGTACCGTTTCACCGACGCTGCCCATTCTGTAACAGAAGCTATGTTCGAGCCTGTGAGCCTAAAGGGACTCAGGATCCATTTCTCCGATTTAAGCACCACCGTACCGGAGCAGAACGGTCGTTTCGGGGTGACGTTCGGAACCGGCAGCTTGGTTCGCAGCTGTTTCGGCTTGATTTTCGACTTTAAGGCAGGGCGGATCTATGCCGCAAACGCAGAAGTCAGTAACGGCACCGTCAGCACCAGTCGTGTTGCAACCGTAGGCACTCCCCTGTTTTCCGGCTCCCCTTTCACCTATAGCGCCTTGGCCGGAAAGGAATGGTATGTGGATTTCTCCCAAACCTCTGACGGCAATTATATGCTGACCATTTGTATCGAAGGAACCTCCTATGATACAGAGATCGACGCCTCTGTGGTTTGTGCCTATGACGGCTTCTCTCCGGATCGTTGCTTCCTCCATGTAATGTCCGCTCAAAATGGGACAACCTTAGACATTCAGCTGGAGGGCATTGTAAACCGCTACCCGGAAACCACGATCGATAACCGTGACGTCCTTCCTGCCCACGTTCCCGTAACAGAGAAGGTCCCCGATGGCTACGGCACCCCCGAATGGTTCAAATCCGCAATGATGATGGAAGTCAATATTCCCCGTATCACAAAGGAAGGTACCTTAGATGCGGCAGTTTCCGTTCTGGATCATATTGCGGAAACCGGTATTAACTGCATCTGGCTGACCTCTCTGTGTGAGCCCGGCATTACCAATGACGGAAAACCCGGCAACCACTATACCAATAAGGGTGTACAAACCATAGATCCGGCCCTCACAGGTACCACGGACTATGAGCAGGGCTGGAAAAAGCTGGCAAATTTTGTAGAAGAAGCCCACAAACGGAATATCTACGTTATTTTTAACGTCATTACTTGGGGAACCACCGCAGATTCCCCCCTGTATCAGGAGCATCCCGATTGGTACACGGGCGCAAACCTATGGAACGGCAAGGCATGGGACTGGAATAACGCCCAACTCCGAGCATGGTTCCAGAAAACCTTGGTGGATATCGTGACCAAAACCAACGTAGATGGCGTTCTGTACGATTGCGAGCCCCAATATGCAGGCAGTTCCATCTGCGCACAGCACCGCGCCGCCATCCGCGCTACAGGGCGGAACCCTGTGGTCATTGCAGAAACCGTGAATGAGCGTAGCAATGCCTTCGATATGGAACTGTACGGCGTTATGAACTACAGCAATTACACAGAAACATGGCTTGCCATCGGCGATCATCAGAAGGACGATCGAGAGTTCTTTATTGATGAAGGGAATAATATTGTTGATGCGGTGAAAAAAGGCACCATTTCCGGCACTCCCGCCCAGCAGAAGGCAGGAATCGGCGGTCAGTACCAATATTACAGCTATAGCTTCAGCAATCACGACAGCTATTACTATGGGATCAAGAACAATTTATTGGACGTGGCATATCAGGGGATCTTCTCTTCTTACATTCCCATTTGGTATTTAGGAGAGGAATTCCACTCTACCAACTCCGGTATCCGCTTGTATTTTGATCAAACCAACTGGGCGCAGCTGACGCTAAAAGGAAACCGAGACTTCTTTGAACAGCTGAAATCGCTCATCCGCATCCGTCGGGAATATCACGAAATCTTTGAACAAATGCCTACCAATCACCGTCAGACCAATATCTGCAAGGTGGAGACCAGCGGTGCTTTGGATCTGCAAGCCTACGGACGGTACTACGATAATACAGGCATTATCATCGTAGGCAACCATAACCGAGACGGAAAGGCCGTTCGCTCTACGGTGACCGTTCCCTTTGAGGCTATGGGTCTAAACAAATACGATCACTTTATCGTCACCGATCTGCGTAGCGGTCAGGTTCTGTGCCAAGGCAGTCGAGAAGATGTAGCCTACTTTGGGGTAGAGATCCCCTATGACGATCTGGGAGTTTACGCAGTAGAAGGTATGGGAACCTTTGGAGAGGGCTTGACCATTGCAAAACCGGAACACGCCCTTCTGCGCAACGGCACTACCCACCAGATCAACACCGCTACGGTCAACTGGGCGCCTTATGTTCAGGTCACACAGGCACCCTACGGTAAAGGTCTGCGTTTCGCCTTTACCAAAGCTGTTGCCACCACAGGCGAAGGCATGAATGTTCCCGTTTCCTTAAACGATTTACACCTCCGTTTAGACGGACTGAAGGGCTATGTCAATCATGGCTCTGCCTCGGATCCTTCTACCATCGCCCTGTCCTTTGGTGCAGGTGGGTATGAACGTAACGGCTTTGGCTTGATCTTTGATTTTGCAAAGGGTCGGGTATTTGCCGCCCGAACCCAAGAAGGAACCTCCGACCGCTTTGTGAAAGACAGTCTCCCTCTCATAGAACACGAAGCCTTAAAGGCATCGGCTTTAGAAGGAAAAGAGTGGGATATCCGTTTTGAAAAGCAGGCAGACGGAAGCTATTTGCTGGCTTTGTGTGTGGAAAGCACCTTACTGCAAGGGACGATCCCTTCTTCCTATATTCAAAAAACCGCTCAATTTGATCCCACCCGCTGCTATCTCTATTTTACATCCTACAGCCAGTCCCCTACTGTCAGTATTGATCTCGTCGGCTGGGGAAGCAGTGGTTGCGCCTTTACTCCCTTTGGTGCAGAGGAGATCCGTCAGAGCAACGGAACGGACACCTTCTCCATAGGGCAAGCTGTAGGCGGCACCGGCTTGCAATTTGATTTTAAGGGTGCCTCTCCTCTCACAGGCGGCTATGTAAACACCCGTTTCTGTTTAGACGGTACTACATTGTATTTTGATGATCTGTCCTCCTATGGGGACTACTTGGGAGCCTCCGGCAGTACACAGTGTGCTGTTGCCTTCCGTACGGACAATGGACATCCCTATGATTTGGCCATTGTGATGGATCCGGTTTACGGGAGTGTATCATTGGCACTGGGTGGTAAGACGGTGCGCCGACTCCTTTCTAACGGAAATCTAAGCTACAACCATTTCCGAGACGTGGAATGGACTATGGGCTTTTCCAAGCAGGCAGACGGCAGCTACCTGTTACAGCTACAGTTGCCCGACGGCTCTTACGAAGCTGTGATCACTAAGGAAGATCTGTCTGCGATCCCCGATTTTGTGCCCGAGAACTGCGCTGTCAGCATCCTCAGCTGGCAGGGAGATTTAAAGCTGAATCTGACCATGTTGGGCTACACCACGGAGAACGTGGCAAAGGCTATAGAGGAAATGTCTTGGAAAACGGGACACAGCTTGAATCTCGCCAGTGACATTTCCGTAAATTACGCCATAGATCAGGCTGCTATGACAGGCTTTGATGCAGATACCATCTATCTGCTTACCCGACGGGATACCTACGAGGGGAATACAAAAGTCGGAGAAGAAGAAGTAAAGATCTCCCCCGTAAAGCAAGGGAATTACTATTATTTCACCCTAAAGGGTCTCACCGCTGTGAACATGAATGATGAGATCCGCGCTGTTCTTTACGGAACCAAGGATGATGTGACCTATTATTCCCCTGTGGATACCTACAGCATCGCTACCTATGCCTATGGACAGCTGAATAAGACCGCCGCAACGGAAAAGCTGAAAAACCTCTGTGCAGATCTCCTCCGCTACGCCACCAAGGCGCAGATCTACGAGGGCTACCGCACAGATTCCCTCGCAGATGGCAACATGACCGAGGCCCATAGGGTCTATCTCAGTGATTTGGATGCCGTGGAATTCAACACCACAAACACTGTCCTGAACGACGTACCCAATGCACCCATGCAATGGGAAGGCAAGGCGCTGGATTTAGCCTCCAAGGTGGCTGTGAAATTCATCTTCTCTACGGGTACTTATACAGGAAAGATCTCCGACCTGCATCTGGCTGTCAGCTATACGGATGTCCACGGTAAGACGAAGACTCTGACGGTGGAAGACTGTGCGCTATACAATACAAGCTACGATTTCTATGCTTTTACCTTAGACAGCCTCTTAGCCGCGGAACTGCGTTCCGTATTGTCTGTACAGATCTACGAAGGTGATACGCCTGTATCCTCCACCCTTTTCTATACGGCAGACACCTACGGCAACAACAAAAAAGGTGCCCTTTTAGACCTGTGCAAAGCCCTCTTTGCCTACTCCGACAGAGCGAAAGCCTACTTTTCCTAAGAAATCAATTCCATTCTTTCAGGAGGAATTTCTATGAAAGTAAATCGAATATTTATTGGACGGATTGGGGTACTCCTTCTCCTTTTGGGGATCCTGTTGACTCTCGCTCCCCAATCCTACGGTGCATCGAACTATACCGTCAAATCCAGCCAGACCACCCATCTTGCCCCCGGCATTACCCAAACCATCCGTACCATCAGCTATAATGACGGAACCAAATCTCTGAATTGTTTTATAGCAACAGCCGATATCAATCGGGGAGATGTTATGGTTCTCAACGGCTATAAGGACAATAACCCTGTCTATAACGGGTGCGGTACCGTCACAACGGATCAGCAGCTCATTGCCTCCAATCGGGTACACCAAGACCCCACGGATTCCCGTTATATCGAAAACTATCGGGTCGTAGCCGGCTGTAACGGTGGCTTCTTCAACATCCCCGGTACAACAGGGATTCCCGGCTTCAAGGGCGCCCTGGTTATGGAGGGCATCCAGTATTGGGAATACGACGGCAGACCCTTCTTAGCCATTCTCAAGGACGGCTCCGCTGTTGTGGGCAGTGGTACCTCTGATTGGAACAAATACCGCCAGCATATGCAGGAAGCCATCGGCGGTAACGTGCTTTTAGTCAAAGATGGCAAGAACAACACGGGGAACGTGAACGTAGATGCTGCCTTCGGTGGTCAGGAGAACGACGGTCTCGGCACCAAGCGTCACCCCCGTACCTGCGTAGGCTTGACCCAAGACGGCAAGGTGGTCATGATGGACATTGATGCCCAGAACACCGCTACCGCCAGCACCCGTGGCGGTGCTACCCTGAGTGAGGCGGCACAGATGCTCATAGATGCCGGGTGCTACTACGCCATCAATATGGACGGTGGCGGCTCCAGTACCTATATGACCATGGCAGAAGGGGCCACCACCCCCACTCTCGTCAACAACCCCTCCGGTGGCAGTATGCGTGCCATTTGCGGTTCCCTGATCTTTGCTTCCACGGCTCCCTCCGATCATCTTTCCTTTGAATTTGACGGCACCGGCGCAGAACGGTATATGACAAATCTCTATAACAGACGAAATTATGATCTGCCTGCTTATTGGGCTACAGGTCTATCCGGCACAGGCTCCGGGGATACTGCGGTTTCTGTCAATACCGCTACGGGTCTTATGACGGTGAATCTGACAAAACGGGCTGACAGCCACTCTACCTACCTCGCTTTAGGTGGGCAGAACCAGACCTTTGACGAAGCAACCGCCACCGGTCAGGTTTCTCTGTCTTACATCCCCCAAAATGCGGAGATTTTCCGCATCCGTCTAAAGCTGAAGGATGCCAAGCGTTACAGCAGTACGGATACGCCCTTTGTGGGACTCGGCTATCTGTCTGCCGATACAGGCAACTGGTCCGGCAGTGTGATCAAAGCAACTATCCCCGATAACTATTTAGACGGGAGGGAAAAGGAAGATACTTTCCTTACCTTAACGGTAGACCTCACCAATCACAGCATCCGCAATTGCTCAAAGCTCAAGAATATCATGCTCCAGATCGGCTATCTCCGAGAAGGCGGCGCTTTTATTGATCAGATCTACTTAGGACCTAAGTCCGGAAGCACCCTATCCTTTGATTTTTCCGAAAATCCCAACAAGACTTCCTTCTATAACGATCCTGCTTATAACTACCAGAACTTTGACAGGGAAATGTACTGGTACAAGGGGCCCGAAATCGCCTCTCTGGACATTAACCACGGTGCCATGACTTTTAAGGTTGATAATGCCTGTACCAATCTCAACGAGGCCTATATTGAGACTGCCCTCAGTAACAAAAATTCTGCCCACCCCCTGCGCTATACCCCTAAGGCAGGGGATGTGATCCGCATTCGCTATCGGGTAGAGAGCTATGATTCCACCCTGAACGCCTCAACCTACGGAGCTTCTCAGAAGCCTACCATGACCGTCTACGGCTTCCATGATCGCCAATTTATTTATAAAAATCCCGATCCCGTCACCCTGATCCCATGGGGAAAGGACTATACCGTAGCCCAATGGACTGTTCCAACGGAATGGACAAGCTACGATATTTCCAAGCTCCGCATTACCTTGCGGTATTTCCAAAATTCTACTATCAAAATTGACTCCATCTACGTAGGTCCTGCAAATCAGGCTGCCACCTATGACCGTATGTATATCGGCTTTAACGATGATGCCGCTGATCGCGCCCGTTACGGCTCTACCATTTACGGCGGCATGAATATGGATCAGGTAGGAAGCTGGTCTGTAGGCTCGGAATTTAAGCCCCCTGTGATTTCCGGCAATGTGATGAAGCTGACCCCCAACACAGGATACAACGGCTACGGTTATGCTCACAGCGGCTCTCAAACAGGAACATACCCCCTGTCTTTCGTTCCCAAGGCAGAAGACTATGTTCAGGTGCGGATCAAGCTGGAAAACGCAGTGGCAACAGATCTCTATGAGAGCAAAACCGGCATCGGCCGTTTCGTTCTCTACTACGGAAATGGGACTGTAGGAGCGCGGGAAAATTTCCTTTACCATGAATTTAAGGTAGCGGATGTGACCGACAAGGGTTGGATCATCCTGACCTATCCCCTGAAGGATGCACCGATTAGCGGAACCGATCCCATATCCTTGGGAGAAATCACCTCTCTTTCCCCCTGCTTTAACTGGGTATCCTCCGCAAGTGGGAAGACCGCAGGACTCTATATTGACTATATTTATATAGGGCCCAGAGGGGGGCTTCCCAATCCTATGTATACTGTCACCTTTCAAGACGGAAACGGGGACATTCTAACCACCCATACTGTCTATAAGGGCGGCTCCGTTGTCTATTCCGGCCCCAGCCCCAAAAAGAGTCCCGATGCCAATTATCACTATACCTTTAAGAGGTGGGACAAATCCGCTTCCAATATTACAGCCGACACGGTGATCACCGCTCAGTTTACCGCTGTTGCACACAGCTACACTTATGCCCCCGTTGACGGAACCAATCACAAGGCGACTTGTTCCTGTGGCTACAGCAAACAGCTTCCCCACACCCTGACCTATACCTCCGTAGACGGAAATCAGCATAAGATCGGCTGCAATACCTGCAAATACGGTGTTCTGCAGGATCACACTTGGGACAACGGCGTGATCGTTCTTGCCCCTACCCACACGGCAGAAGGGAAAAAGTCCTATACCTGCACCATCTGCAAGGCTACCAAGACAGAAATCATCCAAAAACTCTGGGACAATCTGTATTTTGATTTTACCAACACAGAGGCCGATCGGCAGCGTTACAGCAGTTCTGTTTACGGCAATACCAACTTTGACCTCGGCACATGGAGCTGGAGCGCCAGAACGGAAAAGCCTGTTATTGACAATACCGAAGGCACTCTCAGTGTGACTATGCTTCCCGATGCTGCCAATTACAGCATCTATGTCCAATCCAGCAGCAGTCTCCAGAGCAATCTGAATCTGAAATATGACCCCAAACAGGCGGAATATGTGCAGTACCGCTTTAAGCTGGAAAATTTCAAAACCGATGCCACACCCCGTGTGGGCCTTTACTACTATCAGGAAACGACCGCACCCAACGGAACCGGGATCTTGTTGGCATCTGACAGCTATTATATCCTGAAAACAGAAGACCTCACAAGCGGCAGGTATATCACCGTGACCCAGCCTGTTACGGACAGCTTCCCACAGTGCGGAAATATTTCTGCCATCCGTCTGGATCTGGGTGGCATCCAAAGCATCAGCAATACCCAATTGGGTAAGGTTACTGTGGATTATATTTATATCGGGCCCAAGTCTGCCCTTCCTGTTCAGGATCATCTGTTCTTTGACTTTACAGACACCTCTGCAGACCAAGTGCGGTACGGAACAAAGGAATATGGTGGCTTGAATTTTGACACAGCCGCCTATTGGTACTATCGTAAGGCCAATATGAATCCCGTCACCATTGACACCGATGCCGGTACCATGACTGCGACTCTACTGCCTACCCTTCCCAATGGAGAACACTACGTACAGACCTCCGGCAGCAGTTCAAAGGGTACCATGCCCCTCCTCTACGTCCCAACCCAAGGGGACTATTTCCAAATGCGGCTGAAAATCGACGGTGCGACCCTGTACGACAGCACCAAGGATCTGCAACTGGGTGTGTATTACCATAACGGCACCAATTGGTTCTACAAAGCCTCCGTCTATCATAAGAGCGTTCTCGACAGGGGATATTTTACGGTGACGATCCCTCTGGACAGCGGTTTCACCTCCTCAAAGGAGATCATAGCCATTCGTCCTTGGTTTAATAACCTGACCAACGCTACAGGAAAGACCGCGACCTTCACCATTGACTACATTGCAATCGGACAGGCAAACTTCCTGCCCAATGCCCCCTGCACCGTAAAATTCGTAGACGGAAACGGTCAGGTTTTAGATACCCAGACCGTCGGAAAAGGAGATCCGGTATATTACCGAGGGGCTATCCCGACGAAAGCCTATGATTCCGATTATCACTACAGCTTTAAGGCTTGGGATCAGGCCTTAAACAGCATTGTATCGGATACCACCCTTACCGCCCAATTTACCCCTGTTGCTCACACTTACAGCTACAGCAAGATAGACGGACAGACCCACCGGATCAGCTGTAAAGACTGTGGATTCTCCGAAACCGCTCCCCACAGCTTCCAAAACGGGGCTTGTCCTTGCGGCGAAGAAGAGATGACGGAGCCTGTATTGGAAAGTTCTTGGAAGATGGGTCATACCCTGAATCTTGCAAGTGATATTTCCGTTACCCTTGCCATCAGCAAGAGCGCTCTCAACGGATTCGATATGGGTACGGTCTATGTTCTCGCAGATCTGGAAGTTTACGAAGGCAATGGAAAATTTGTCTTAAAGACCGTTGATCTCCGTCCGGAGGATCGGGGAAATTACTACTATTTCACCCTAAGCGGTCTCACTGCCGTAAATATGAACGATACCATTCGCTCGGTTCTCTACGGCTGTAAGGACGGACAACTGCATTATTCTCCCGTAGACGAATACAGCATCGCTACCTATGCCTATTCCCAAATGAATAAGACCGCCGCAGGTCCGAAGCTGAAAACCCTCTGCGCAGACCTTCTCCGCTATGGAGCAATGGCCCAGATCTACAAGTCTTATCGCTTAGATGCCCTTGCAGATGGAGCCATGACCGAGACGCACAAGACCTATCTCACTGATTTGGATGCAGTAAAATTCCATACTACAAATTCTGTTCTCAGTGACGTGGTAAATGCCCCCCTGAAATGGGAAGGCAAGGCACTGGATCTGGCATCAAAGGTTGCCGTGAAGTTCGTTTTCTCCACAGGGACCTATGTAGGAAAGGTATCGGACCTGACTCTAAAGGTCAGTTACGAGGATATTCACGGCGCACATAAGACTCTGACCGTTTCCAATGCTGAGCTCTATCCCGCAGGAAACAATTTCTATGCATTCACCTTAGATAGCCTCTTAGCCGCAGAACTGCGCTCTGTTCTGTCTGTGCAGATCTACGAAGGAGAAACGCCCCTTTCCTGCACTCTGCAATATGCCGCCGATACCTACGGCAACAATAAGAGCGGCAAGCTGTTGGATCTGTGCAAAGCCCTCTTTGCCTATTCCGACAGCGCAAAGGACTACTTTGCAAATTGATCCCTAAATCTACACCATAAAGCACAAGGCTCTCTTGGGGATTCTCTTCTCCAAGAGAGCCTGATTCCGTGCAATTTTCGTATGTCGAACCGGTTTAAGTTCCTAACCGCCCTTGCCTCTCCA
>JAZSAO010000053.1:0-2705 GCA_045601945.1 Faecousia sp.
ATTTCTTGGCGGCAAAGCCGCCATGCCGCTTATTAGCGGCATAATAAAACGGTTAATCCGTTTTATTAGAAATAAGTATAAAACACAGAATTTCCGAACATTCGTTTCTTTTTTCTTCCTAAAATAGGCTGCCTCCTAAGATCCGCAGATCCTAAGAAGCAGCCTATGCTACTCATTTATATTTCCTCCCCTTTCGGGGATGGGAGTTTGTTTCAAATATAGTGGGATCTATCAGGGGCAAATTGCGATCTTGATGCCGGTGAGGGAGATATTCTTCTCCATAGCCTCCACATACTGATCCAGAGTGTAGTGATGGGTAACCAGCTTTTCAACGGGGATGCCCATTTCCTTTGCTTTCTTCAGGAAGCCCAGAGTGGTGATGTACTCGTTAGCACTGTAGACCCAAGAGCCAACCAGATTGATCTCCTTGTTACACAGGTCAAAGTGGGGATTCATGGTGCAATCACCTGCATTGACGAAGAAGCCCATCTCGCAGTAGCCGCCGCCACGACGGACATACTTATAAGCATCTGCCGCAGCCTGTGCTACACCGGTGCACTGGAATACAAAGTCAGCACCGAAGCCGTGGGTCAGTTCCTTGACTCTTGCAACACGTTCTTCGATAGTCTTCAGTTCACGGAAGTTGATGATCTCTGTTGCGCCCATTTCCTTAGCCAGAGCCAGACGAGTGTCTACGCCGTCAACTGCGATGATATTAACTACACCGGCAGCCTTTAGAACAGCAATCTGCATCAGACCGATGGGGCCACAGCCCTGTACCAGAACGGTAGAACTGAAATCAATGATATTCAGGCTCTTTGCACGGTTCCAAGAGTGGACACAAACGCAAGCAGGCTCGATGAGCATACGTTCATCCAGAGTCATGTCGTTTACAACGAAAATAGAGGAGTTCTTACGGATCAGGATATATTCTGCAAACCAACCGTTAAAATGTACGTCATCTTCGGGGATCAGGCCGTACACGCCCAGATTCTCGCATAGGTTAGGCAGTTCGGGATAGCGGCGGCAGTAGTCGCACTCCCCACACAGGAGAACAGAGGTAACGACCTTATCACCGATCTTGATGGGATCGCCCTTGGTGTCTACGGTAACGCCTTCGCCCATAGCAACGACCTCACCGGTGCCTTCATGACCCAGAACAACAGGAGCCATGCCAAAGGGATCATAGCGATACTCATGAACGTCGGTACCGCAAATGCCGCAGCCTTCTACTTTAACCAGGATTTCACCGGGGCCGGGAGTGGGGATCTCGTGTTCGCGGAGTTCTACAATTGCCTCGCCCTCTACACCGTTTACCTTCTTGGGCTGAACCAGATATGCAATGCGTGCTTTTGCCATAATAAAAACCTCGTTTCTTCTTAATTCAAATAATATGGGTGGATCCCTCAGAATCCACCCATACTATACCATGAACAGCATATATTGTCAATGATACAATGTAAAATTCAACAATTTCAAAGAAATATCGGCATCGTTTTTGTGTATTTTATCTAATGCATCCTTGGACACATTAGAACCCATAAATAGCTTTGCTGTTTATGGAATCTAAGGATCGGAGGGCAGTATGCAGTAGAAATTAGAACCAACTATCAGAGAAAATAGCGGATCCTTCTCTGCCTACTACGAAATCGGTACAAAAACAGGAATCCCTACTGCCCTCTCCGCCGCAGTCGCGGCACCTCTCCCATTGGAGAGGCAAGGGCCTTTACCAACTTGGTGAACAGTTCGACAAAGGAAAATCGGAATATCACTCTTCCGCCCCGGTTCCCTTTTCCCCGGGGGCAAAAATGCCGCATTCACCTAAGTACAGGCGCTCTTCCTCCGGGATCACCAAGCGGTATTTCTGCAAATCCCGATCCACGGAAAAGATCTCTCCGTAATTCGGCTCCGTCAGACGGAGGAAGCTACCGGATTCTATCAAGAGCCCATATTCTTGGATCTCAAACGTACCGTCTTCAAAGATTTCCAGTGCAAAGATCCCATCCTCGCTGATATAAAATCCGGCATACTCCTTGACAAATGCCCAATCTATCTCTCCCTCTACGATCTCATCACCGGAAAGCATAATGGGCACATCCCGATCGTTGACGATCAGGGGCTTACGTATGCCAACCTCTGTCACTTGGAAAAGGATCTTCCCTTCCTCATCCCTTAACCGATCCTCGGTCGCGGTGAGGATAAACCGATCCTCCCCTTCCTTAGGCGTAAGGGTACCTACTTGGCCATCAATGGTTACATCGCCAAAGGAGCGGAGCATACCGCCGTCTTCAAAGCTGCACCATGTACCGTCATAGTAGATCTCGATCCATAGATCCTGATCCTCGTGGTACCACAAGCCCCCAAAGAACGCGATCCCCTCAGGACCTTCTAAGTCCCCTACAATATTCTCCGGTTCTTTCCCACCACAGCCTGCCAAGCACATCAGCAGGGACAGACACAGAATCAGAAGGCTCCATTTTTTCATATATTCTACTTCCTCCCTTGGGTTTTCTTTATCATACTCTATTTTATTTGAAAATGCAATGATTTTCCGTATCCACGGACTTAGTGTAAAATAAAAATTGGCAAAACGTAAAAATTTCGGCGAATATAAAAAAAGAGGAAGAACCAGAGTTCCCCCTCTTGCCAACCTATGATATAGTGTTAGTGGTCAAAAAAACATCGAATCAAGGTGGCAATGATGA
>JAZSAO010000054.1:0-6559 GCA_045601945.1 Faecousia sp.
TATTTAAAGGCCCTCTCTGTGAACTTTTAGCCCAACTCATGACACCGGGAACCCTGATCACTGCCTACAATGCCCAATTTGATCTGCTGTTCTTGTATTACTTACTGAGCAAACATGGAGATGCCTGTCTCCTGAAGGATCAACCCAAATTGGATCTACTTACCGTATATCGGGATCGGATGCCCTATCCCCACAAGCTGTGCAACGCCATCGAGGCCTATAATCTGCAGGACAGAGTTTGCAATTCCCACCGCGCCATTGATGATGTGCGAGCCACTGTGGAGGTCATGAAAGCTATGGATGCCCAGTGTCCCGATTTGCACCGCTATATTGACCTGTTTGGCTATTCCCCCAAATTCGGTGTCAGCGGTCCCCGCATTTCCTCCGTAAAATACGTACCTCAGGGCTATCGGAATACCGACAAACTGTATAATCTCTAACGCTGTTTGGGTAAGTGGATGGTTAGAACGATTTCCTCTTCGGTTTCCTCTTGATGGGAGTGGGCTTGGAATCCGGCGTTACGAACCAGTTCCAGAGAGTGATTGACGGTATTGATAAAAAGCCGCAGATCCCGCAGAATAAACTTACGCTTGCCGCGTTTTTCTCCATCTGCGACGTCCTTTCCCAAGTAGGATTCTATGTAGCTTTCTGTCTTTGCCACGGTTAGATCCTTTTCTGCGATCAAGGCAATGACTTTAAGCCGCTCTTCCTCCGTAGGAAGCTGTAGCAGCGCTCTTGCATGACGCTCCGATAGGTCGTTTTCTTGCAGGGCACTCCACACCCTTGGGCTATGCTGTAACAGACGGAGTTTGTTGGCTACAGCACTTTGACTTTTTCCGATTTTGGCGGCGATTTCTTCCTGCTTTAAACCGAATCGAGTCATTAACAGAGCCAGACCCCGTGCTTCCTCCAGATAATCCAGATCCTTCCTTTGGAGGTTTTCGATCATAGCCACCATAGCGGATTTTTCCGCATCTGCTTCCATTAGGATACAGGGGACTTCCTGCAAGCCTGCCAAACGAGCGGCGCGAAGCCTCCGTTCTCCTGCGATCAATTGATAGCCATCGTCCGACTCTCTGACAGTCAAGGGTTGCAGGATCCCAAAACGAGCAATACTTGCAGAGAGTTCCCGTAGCCCTTCGGGATCGAAATACCGTCTCGGCTGCATGGGGTTGGGATAAATGTTGATTACCGGGATAAACAGGATTTTTGTTCTTTCCGGTGTTCCGCTGTAGCTTCCCATCACGTTGCGTTCCTTTCTTTGGTGTTACCAACTTGATTGTACTGTTTTTTTCTGCAAAACCCCACGAAACCTCGTTTCTGTGATATAATATTTATGATTTGGGCGGTTTGCCCATGAACATAAGGAGTGATACCGTTGATCGTAAAGGTACTGGCTGTAGGTGATGTAGTTGCCTCTAACGGTTTGGATTTTTTAAAATCGAATTTGCCTGCCCTTAAAAAAGAACACGCCATAGATTTTTGTGTTGTTAATGGGGAAAATACTGCTGTTCTGGGCATTACTCCAGGACAGGCAGAGACCATATACGATGCCGGCGCCGATGTGATCACCATGGGAAATCATACATGGGGGCGGCGTGAAATTGTTCCTTATATTCAAAAAAACTCCCGTATGCTCCGCCCTGCCAACCTGTCCGACCGTCAACCGGGGAAAGGTTGGGGAGTTTACGAAACATCCTTCGGACCTATAGCTGTTATCGACCTGATCGGTCGCTGTAACATGGACTACACCCCGGACAATCCCTTTACAGAGGTAGAGCGGATTTTAAAGAAGATCCAAGCTAAGATCATTCTGGTAGAGATCCACGCAGAAGCCACCTCGGAAAAGTTGGCTATGGGCTGGATGCTGGACGGAAAGGTCAGCGCAGTCTGGGGCACCCACACCCATGTACAAACTGCTGACGACCGTATTCTCCCTATGGGAACAGGATATATGACGGATTTAGGCATGACCGGTCCCCGAAACGGCATTTTGGGCATTCGTCCCGATCTTTCTATTCGCCGTTTTAAAGGGGAGATCCCTCAACGCTATGAACCCGCCGACGGAAGCTGCAAGTTAGAAGGATGCATTTTCTACATCGACACAGTTACCGGTAAATGTAAAAAAACAGAAAGGATCATGATCTATGATTAAAATCATTCATGCTGCGGATTTTCATTTAGATGCCTCCTTCTCTGCTCTTTCTCCGGAGAAGGCGAAGCAGCGTCGTGAGGAACAGCGTGAGTCTCTCCGTGCCTTTGCGCAGGCTTGCGAAGGCTGCGATATGGTTCTGCTGGCGGGAGACCTCTTCGACGGATCTAAGGTCTATCTGGATACGATCGAAGCTCTGAAGGCTTGTTTCGCTTCCGTTAATGCACCTATTTTTATTGCACCCGGCAATCACGACCCCTACCGCGAGGATAGCCCCTATACCCGTGATGACTGGGGCGAAAATGTCACGATTTTCACCAAACAGGAACTGGAGCGGATCGAACTCCCGCAATGTGACCTGTACGGGGCCGCCTATACAGAAGGCAACTGGGAACCTCTGAAGGATTTCCATGTTGCGGACGAGAGCCGTCTGAATATTCTCCTCCTCCACACAGGAGCGGAGTATAACCCGATTACCTCACAGCAGATCGCAGAGTCCGGCTTTGATTACCTTGCACTGGGCCATGTTCACAGTATGCAGATCCAACAGCAGGACTATACCACCTATGCCTACCCCGGCTGTCTTATGGGCAGAGGCTTCGACGAATGCGGAAAGAAAGGCCTTCTGCAAGTCAGGCTTTCCAAAATCTGCAGTGATCCTAAGTTCGTTCCTATAGAAGGGCGCCGCTATGAGATCCTGGAAGTAGATGCCGGTGAGGATCCCCTAAACAACCTTCTCAACGCCCTGCCGGAAGATCCCCATGACCATTGTTTCCGTGTGATCTTCCAAGGTCCTTGTGAAAGCATGGATCTATACGCCATTGAAAAAGCCATGGCAGATAACTGCTTTTTCTTGGAACTTGTAGATAAAACCTACAAAAAAGGGACGCAATGGGATGGGATCGAAGAGGAAACCCTCCGAGGGGAGATCATGAAGGAACTGAAGTCTCGCTATGATGCCGCTCCCGAGGAGGAACAGGATCGGATCCTTGCAGCAGCGGAACTTCTGAAAAATCTAATGGACGGCCGCGAAATCAGCCTGTAAATAAGGAGACCTATTATGAAGATACTGAAAATGCGTGCGTCCTTCGGCAAACTCCAAGGGGAACTTGCCTTACAGGAGGGCATGAATGTATTGACCCTTCCCAATGAGGAAGGAAAGTCCACGTGGACTGCCTTTATCATTGCTATGTTCTATGGTATCGATACCAAAGAACGGAGCAATCAATCCAATGCCGGCCTTCCTGCCAAGGAGCGCTATCGCCCATGGAACGGTAGTCCCATGGAAGGATCTGTTGATCTGGAATGGAAGGGTCGCTATATCACCATCGAAAGAAAGTCTACCCCTAAGGCTCCCATGAGTATTTTCCGTGCCTATGACACAGAGAGCGGGAAAGAACTGACCGCCCTTTCCGGAGAGAATTGCGGTCGTATGCTCTGCGGTGTGGAACGGAGTGTTTTTGAACGCACTGCGTTTATTCGTCAGCTTGGGATGTCTGTCAACTCCGATGATGCACTGGAAAAACGTCTGGGTGCATTGGTCAGCACGGGGGAGGAACAAAGCAAATCCGCACCCCAAATGGAAAAGGAACTGCAAACACTGCGGAACCGTCTGGTGGGTCGTAGCGGAAAGATTTCCAAGTTGCAAACGGAACTGATCGAAGCGGAACAGCGATGCACCGATCTGGAAAAACTGCGGGAAGAGATTCGCGCCCTTGAAGCAGAGAAAAATGAAGCAGAGTCTGCCTTCCAACGGTTGGAGGCACTGTTGCAGCGGGTGGACCATGCCAAACGGGCACAGGGGCAACTTGCTATGGAGGACTTGGGGCATAAGCTGGGAGAGCAAGAGCAATTGTGCCGCAAGTTAGAAGAATTGGTAGCCGGTCTGCCCTCGGACCTGCATCTTCGGAATCTCCAGAGACGACTGGATAACGCCCAGAGCCATCTGGAGACCGCGAGAGTAGAATCTGCATTCTCTCCCCCCAGAACTCCCAGACCGCAGCCACCGGGGTATTTTGCAGAGTTGACCGTAGCGCAGGCAGAAGAACAGGTCAAAGAAGATATTCAACGCTATTCCCATTTGTCTAACGGGAAGGCAGTAAAAAAATTCCTGCCGCTGTTTCTTTGCTTCCTTCTCTTTGCTGTTGCGGGAGGCGTGGGAATTCTGTCTTACTATAATCTACTTCCCTTTGCACTGCCTCTTCCCATTGTGGCAGGGGTGGCCGCCTCTGCATTGACTCTGTTTTTGATCCTGTGGATCTTCTTGCATCTCAAGAGCCGCAGAAGGAAGCGGAATCTGCAACAGGCAGAGGAGATTCTGACTTATTATAAAGCAGATTCCATTCTGGAACTGCCTAAGCTTCTGGATGCCTATGCCGAAGCGCAGAAGAAATATGATGCCCTTGCCGAAGTAGAAGAAGCAGAGGCACAGCAGCTTGCAACCCGTATGGAAGCTGCCCGGAGAGAATGTGATGAACTGATTGCAGAGGTTGCCGGATTTGCACCGGAGTGTACGACTACCGCGCAGGCAAAACGGGCTATTTCCGATGCCACGGAAGCACTGGGAGCCTTGATCACGGAAAAGCGTGTTTTGGAAAATCAACGGTCTCAATATGCAAATATGCAACAGTTGTTTGGTGATATCACCGAAAAAATCGATTATGAAGCTTTGCATATGGACGAAAGTAAATTGCGCTATGACTACCGTATTGCCAATCAAAAACTCCGTACGCTCTGTGACCGTCTTGCGGTGTTGCAGGGACGTTTGGAAGCTGCGGGAAATTCCGAGATCATACTGGCCCGGAAGAACGACTTGCGGCGTCAGTTGGTAGAGGCCAATGACACACTTCGTTCTCTGGATCTTGCCCGTGAGGTTCTGGAACTTGCAGACAGTCGGGTGCGTTCCCGTTTCTCTCCTCGGATCACCGCAGAGGCCGGCCGTCTCCTGAGTCAGTTGACCCGTGGCAAGTATCCTGCCATACAACTTTCTTCCGATATGCAGTTGTTTGTTCGTGACGGTGTACTCCAGAGACCTGCGGCGGCTATGAGTTGCGGTACGGCAGATCAGATGTATCTGGCGCTCCGTCTTGCCATGTGCCGGACTTTATTACCGGAGGATGCACCTTTGATCTTAGACGATGCTTTGGTCAATTTTGATGATGACCGCTGTGATGCTGCCATAGAACTTCTGAGCATAGAAGCCAGAAAACGCCAAGTGATTCTCTTTACTTGCCGTACGCTGTAAGTACACATGATTGAATACAACCTACGAAATACACCTTCCGAAGGGGCGTCGTCCTTGACGCCCCTCGGCTTTATGGAGGTACCCTATGTACTTTGATTCCCATGCCCATTTAGATTCTCGTCACTTTGATGAAGACAGAGAGGAGATCTTGGAGGATCTGAAAAACTACAGTGTGACTCGTATTATGAATGTGGGTTGCGATTTGCGGAGTTCAAGACGATCCGTTTTTCTTGCAGATGCTTATGATTTTGTATACGCTTCTGTAGGATCCCACCCTGACGATGCACACCGTGTAAACGGAGAACTGTTAGATCGTTACAGAGAATTGGCGAACAATCCCAAGGTACGGGCCATCGGAGAGATCGGCCTCGACTATCATTATGAGGATGTGCCTCGTGCCCAACAGATCATTGCCTTTGAAGAACAGATCGAACTTGCCGAAGCCCTGAAGCTTCCCGTTATTGTCCATATGCGAGAAGCCACGGAGGATGCTATGGCTATTGTGAAACGGCATCCGGATCTGAGAGGCGTGTTCCACTGCTTTTCCGGTAGCAGCGACCTTGCCCGGTGGCTGGTAGATCGGGGCTGGTATCTGGGCTTTACCGGTGTAGTTACCTTTAAGAATGCTCGACGGGCTTTAGAAGCCGTGGAAGCCATACCGGTAGATCGGATCCTTATTGAAACAGATTGTCCCTATATGGCACCGGAGCCCCACAGAGGCAGACGGAACGACAGTCGCTTTGTCCCTTTGGTAGCTGCAAAAATCGCCCAACTCAAGGATATGACCCCGGAGGAGATGGGGATTCAAACTGCGAAGAATGCCAATACCCTCTTCCGTATTCCGGAATAATGTCACCATAAACGCAATCCCAAAGGAGTCTCCTCACCGAGGGGACTCTTTTTATATTGCACCATTGAACCCGGAAGCCGGAAAAGTGAGAAGCAAACGATAAATCACAGTTCGACAAACGAAAATTTACATTCTTGTTCGTCCCGAAGGGACACAAAAATCGACAAGAAGAAAGATAACGACAAGAGCGTAGCGCCGGGAGAGGGGGCCAGGGGGAGAGGGCGGTTATTTCCGGGGAGAAAAGCTGTGAGACCACCATGGTACCGATAGGAAATCTGTTCAGCGCCTCTCCTCCGGTTGCTTCTTTGGGTAC